>CAINUH010000531.1 GCA_903853735.1 uncultured Desulfomonile sp.
GGTCAATATGTTCGTAGGCAATGCGATTTTTTATGACGGCGTTCGCGTGCAAACCACCCTTATGAGCGAAGGCCGCAGATCCGACATAGGGTTGAAACTTCAGAGGCGTGCGATTTGCCATTTCATCGACGAATTCCGATACATGTTTAAGCAATCTCAGGCGATTGTGACCGTAATGGAGCCGATTCATTTTGAGCGCCAAAGCCGGTATGACGGATATCAGGTTAGCGTTTCCACATCGCTCACCAATTCCGTTGATAGTGCCTTGTACGTGCATCACTCCAGCTTCCACGGCAGCTATCGTACTGGCTACCGCGGTTTCCGAATCGTTATGAGCGTGAATTCCCAGTGGGACGGCAATATGTTCCATCACCTTTCTTATTATGGAAACCAACTCCGACGGGAGCGTGCCTCCATTGGTATCACATAGCACAAGCAGATCGGCGCCCCCTGAAACCGCTGCGCCAAGAGTAGCCATGGCATATTCAGGATTGGTCTTGAATCCGTCGAAGAAATGCTCTGCATCAAAAAAAACTTTCGAGAAATGAGGCCTCAGAAATGCTAGGGATTCAGCGATAATAGACAAGTTTCTCTCAAGCGGCACAGCCAGGATTTCCAACACGTGAAGATCCCAGCTCTTGCCAACTATTGATACAACATCAGTACCGCTATCGAGTAGGCTTCTTGTCTGAGGATCTTCGGCCGGCGGAATGTCGGCCCGACACGTGCTGCCGAAAGCCACCAGTTGAGAGTGTTCTAACCTCAGATCTTTGGCTATCGAGAAGAAACGCCGGTCTTTTGGATTAGACCCAGGGTATCCTCCTTCGATAAAATCTACGCCGAGTTCGTCAAGTTTTCGGGTTATTCTGAGCTTGTCTTCAACCGAAAAGTTGATCCCCCACATCTGGGCTCCATCTCTCAATGTGGTATCGTAAAGTTCGATTGAATCCAACACACTGCTCTCCCGGAAAACGTCGGTCATCTGTCCAGAACTCACGTGCAGCTTCTGAAGAAATCGTAATGTTTGATGTCGTGCCTGACTTATGGAGACCTAAGTCTAATTATCGAGTTCGATTAATTGGTGCAAGTTTCTTTTTCCTTCATTCCAAAAAAGGAATCATATATTTTTCGTATAGACCCTGTCACCTGGAAGTAATCATTTAGTAGACAGTCCTCGTGTCCGCTGGTGTACCCCAACCTCCTAGCCAGACCTTTGAGCTTATCGCCGCTCAGAGGCATTCTGTCCACGCTCCTGTTTTCCATAAGCCTCAGACGGTCTTCCAAGTTGGTCAGGAAACGGTACCCGGAGTCAAGAGTGCTGAATGATTCTTCGTCGATAAGTTTAGCCTTGCGAAGGGCAGCTATCGCCTCTAAAGTATTGTTACTAAGAATTTCCGGCCAGAGCCTTGCATACCGGAGCAAGTTTCCCTGGACGAAGAACTCAACGTCAACCAGTCCCCCATGACCGGTTTTCAAATCCACGTGGAGTTTATCTTCTAAAGCGAGTTCCTGTTCCATTCTTTTTCTCAGGCAGGCTATCTCTTCAAGGTCTTTTTTAGACGCTTCAGTCCTAATGAGGAAATCCCTTATTACACTCATCACCTCGTCAGCTACGTCAGGCGGGCCTATCATTGGCCGCGCTTTTATCAAGGCCTGTTTTTCCCACAATTTGGAAGTAGTGCTGTGATAATCCCGGAATGCAGTTATGGACGAAACCAGGGGCCCCTTGTTTCCTGACGGCCTCAACCTGGTATCAATCGTGAATACTGTTCCTTCCGAAGTAGGAACGCTAAGAATGGCTATAATTCGGCTGGCCATCCTCGTGAACCACTCATGGGCGTCTAGTCGGCCGATCTTGCCATACGTATGGCCATAAATGAAGATCACATCCAAATCGGAAAGATAGGTCATCTCCATTCCTCCCAATTTGCCCATTCCCAGAATCACAAATGGGAGTGGGTCCGGGGTGTTTTCAGAACCGAATTTCCGCACCATTTCTCTCGTTGCGATCCTAACCGCGGCGGCCAGACAAACCTCAGCCAGTACTGATATCAATCGCCGAGCTGTCTGAGAGTCTGTTTCTCCCCAGAGATGTCGCACGCCGATCACCAGTATTTCTTCGTTCTTGAATCTGCGCAGCACATCAAGTTCCGACTCAAAATCCTCACAATACGTCAGCCGCTCAGCAAGCTCCGATTCCAGGAACTCCTTGTCGTTTGATCTGGAACGGGCTCCTGTGGCGATCAGAGAATCAATCGCCTGAGGATGGCGAAGGAGCAGTTCAGTAAAAAACCGGCTCTCACCCAAAATCTTGACGAGAAGTCTCACAATTGCAGGGTTTTCCAGAAAGGTTGAAAAGTATGCGGAACCCGAATGCAATGAATCGATATAGCTATCCAGTACGATAAGAGTTTCTCCAAGCTCAGGAACCGTGAGGAGTTCTTCGACAAAAAGTGGCGACAACCTGTCTAAAAGTTGCCTCCCCCTATCAGTCGTCATTCTCCTGCCCGACGGCTGTACCAGGTTCTTCAAGAGTTGATACGAATGTTCATTTATTTCACATCCTTGTGCGGCCAGGAGAGAAAGAGTTGCGGCTTTATCCTGAATTGACTCAACTATGATCTTTGTTTTGGGAGACACCTGTTGAATGATTTCATCTCCTGAATGATAGAACATGCTGGAGAACAGTTCCTCGACAAGTCTCCGGCGTTTTTCCAAGTCCCTAAGAAATGTCTTCAGAGCGTCTTGTCTATAACCCATGCGCCTGGCAAGCTCTTCTTGTTCTTCAGAAGTTCTTGGTAATTCATGTGTTTGAAGCTGATGATTCATCTGAATTCGGTGTTCAGTCTTTCGAAAGAACAAATATGCTTCGGTCAGATCCCGGGAAATGCTCTTTTCCAGCAAACCGGTCTCACCGAGCAGATGCAGTGCCTCAAGGGTGCTTGGAGTCCTCACCCGCCTAATCCTACCGGCATTGATTAACTGGAGAGCCTGAACAAAGAATTCGATTTCCCTAATACCACCCTGGCCAAGTTTAATGTTAATGCCGGGTTTTCTTTTCAGCTTCCTTTCTATGCGAAGTTTCATGAATCTCATCTCTTCCAAAGTCGAATAATCTAAATGTTTTCTGTATATAAATGGTTCAATCTCTTCCACGAAATTGCTTCCCAAAGCCAAATCTCCTGCAATGGGGACAGCTTTCATCAGTGCGGCTCTTTCCCAGGTCCGACCCCATCCCAGGTAGTAGTCCAGCGCATTATTCAGAGAGGGCACGAGTTCCCCTTTTTCCCCTTCCGGCCGTAGTCTCA
>CAINUH010000532.1 GCA_903853735.1 uncultured Desulfomonile sp.
CTGCAAGAGATTTTGAATCTTTCGTTCCTGCCTTTGAGGAAGCAATTAAATCGTTCAGGCTTACGTCTACATCTTAGTACGGTCATTGCCCATGATGGAACCCTCTGCAAACATGGCGTTTCGGGCCATACCATCCGTGGACAAACTGTTGGCCGATCCTTCGTTCTTTGACCTGAAACAAAGATATTCCGAAGAGTTGGTCAAGCGCGTCGTTCGCCGCGCCCTGGAAGAATTGCGAGAGGACATCCGGCTTGGCAGGGCGGGGTTAGACGATTGTTCAGCACAAGCAGTGGCTACCCGTACCTGCAAGCTGGCGGCGAACCGATTGGGTCCCAAACTTAGGACCGTGATTAACGCAACAGGCGTCATTGTCCATACCAATCTGGGCCGATCTCCACTTTCAAGGAGGGTCGCAGACAGAATTTCACGAGTCGCACTGTCTTATTCCAATCTCGAATATGATGTGGAGACGGGTCAGCGTGGAGAACGAAACGCACATCTGAAGTTTCTCATTGAAGAATTGACCGGCGCAGAGGCCGGCCTGGCCGTTAATAACAATGCCGCTGCCGTGCTGTTGGCGCTATCCAGCCTGGCATCCGGTCGTGAGGTTGTCGTTTCCAGGGGAGAGCTTATCGAAATCGGGGGATCTTTCAGAATTCCCGACGTGATGGAGCGATCGGGGGCGATACTCCGAGAGGTGGGGACTACCAACCGTACCCATCCTCGGGACTACCTGGCCGCCATAAACGATCAAACTGCCCTTATTCTCAAGGTTCACACAAGCAACTATAGAATCGTCGGTTTTACGCGTGAGGTGGACCTGGACGAACTAGTTGCCATCGGCAGAGAAAAGCAAGTGCCCACCATGATGGATCTCGGCAGCGGTTGTCTTGTGGACCTTTCTCAACATGGATTCAATGACGAGATGACTGTGCAGGATGTTGTCAAGCGCGGGGTAGATGTGGTGAGTTTCAGTGGGGACAAGCTGCTCGGTGGTCCACAGGCAGGAATTCTCGTCGGAAAGCGTGATCTCATAGAAAAAATGAGATACGATCCCCTGGCCCGAGCCCTCAGAATGGACAAACTAACTCTCGCGGCTCTGGAAGCGACTCTGGAACAGTACACCCAGCCTGAAGGTCCTGCCGCCGGTATTCCCACATTGGAAATGATTGCCAGATTACCTGAGCAGTTGGAAGAATCGGCTGCTTCTATAGCCGAAGAGATCAAGTATCGTATTGGGGATCTGGCCCATGTGACCATTGTAAAAGGTGTCGGAAGAGTCGGCGGAGGTGCGTTGCCTTTGGGGGACCTTCCTGGGTCAAGGGTCGCTATTCGACCGACACGAGTATCGGCAGCTCGTTTGGAACAGAGCTTGCGGGCCGGCGATCCGCCGGTGATTGCGCTGATCAAAGACCAAGCAGTACTGCTGGACCCGAGAACACTTCTTGGAAACCAACAGACAGTTATTCCGGAGCTTGTGGCCATAGCCCTGGAGAGATGCTGAAAAGCAACGAATTTTCCATCCCGGAGAACACGGCCCCGAATCGGGCTGACAAGCTTCTTTTCGCCTATCTTCCCGAAAAGTACAGTCGTTCTTCAGTCGCCCGTCTCGTCCGGACGGGAGCCATCCTGGTAAACGGTCACTCTATACGACCCTCGACCATCCTAAAACCAGGAGATCGAGTTCAAATTGTGGATCGTGAACCCAACCCCGATGCACGACCCCAAGAGAACCTGATTCTGGAACATCGCATAATATTTGAAGACAAACACGTCATAGTGGTGGATAAGCCCGCGGGTCTGGTGGTCCATCAGGGAGCGGGTCGTCCCTCCGGCACACTTGTGGACGCACTGATTAGACTTAGGCCCGAGATGCTGGGAGTAGGCGAGGCGGGACGCTGGGGAGTGGTCCACCGGCTGGATCGGGATACATCCGGGGTGATGGTCCTGGCAAAAACCGCTCTTGCGTACGAAACGCTTTCTATCCAATTCCGAAAACATTCGGTCCACAGAGTGTATAAGGCTCTCGTGCGCGGTAATCCTGGTCCCAACCAAGGAATAGTCGATGCCCCCTTAGGCAGGCATGTCAAGGACCGGAAGCGGATTTCGACATCCACAACGAAGGCCCGTCATGCAGTGACACGGTGGACGGTGAGCAGGCGCCTCGGCATCATTGCTCTGTTAGATGTAAAACCGGAAACCGGTCGAACCCATCAGATCCGTGTTCATCTGGCTTCTGTTGGTTTGCCGGTCCTCGGGGATTCTGTCTATGGCAGGACCCGTAAGCAACATAGATCCATGGACCCGATTCAAAAAAAATACGCCATGATTATGAAACGGCAGGCCCTCCACGCGGCCGTCCTTGGTTTCGCGCACCCTGAAAACTGTCAGTATGTGGAGTTTTCCTCGCCGCTTCCACCCGACATGGCCGAAGTAATGCGGGTGGCGGGCGAACTCTACCCTGAACCAACCAGTTCGGAAGCGTCTTATCAATATCACAAGCCTAATTAGGGGCAAGGAGCAAATCCTCATCCTCGGCTTCTTGCAATCGAGCCTGAGAGGATGGTAATATCCACAATAGTTTTATTGATGTAATACATAATCGATAGGCCAGAGAACCGATTAACCGTAGCCTTTCTTTTCCTGATCGCCTAAAATCTGCCGGATAACATTCGACACTAAGAGGAACAGCATTTGTCTATGCTTCACGAGAAGACCACCATCGGTATCGAGGAAGAGGTACAGAAGTCGTACCTCGATTACGCCATGAGCGTAATCGTTGGACGCGCTTTGCCGGATTTGAGAGACGGCCTGAAACCTGTTCACAGAAGGATCCTGTATGCCATGCACAGGGCCGGGAATTTTTGGAACAGACCCTATCGGAAGGCGGCAAGAGTGGTCGGCGATGTCATAGGCCAGTACCATCCTCACGGGGATACGGCAGTTTACGATTCAGTTGTCCGAATGGCCCAGCCTTTTTCAATGCGATATCCCTTCATAGACGGTCAGGGGAATTTCGGCAGCGTGGACGGGGACGCTGCGGCCGCCATGCGGTACACTGAAGTGCGCATGTCCAAAATCTGTCTAGCTCTGCTGGAGGACTTGGACAAAGAAACCGTTGATTTCGTCCCAAACTATGACAATTCCCAGCAAGAGCCACTCGTGTTGCCGGCCAGATTTCCAGTGCTGCTTGTCGCAGGCTCCCAGGGAATCGCTGTGGGCATGGCGACCAATATTCCTCCACACAACCTGGGAGAAACCGTTGATGCACTGGTTCACTTGATCCTCAACCCCGAAGCATCCGTGGCCAATCTCATGCGGTTTCTTCCGGGTCCGGATTTCCCCACGTACGGATTTATTCACGGCAGGCAGGGCATCATTGACGCCTATACGACCGGCCGCGGCTCCATAAAGATGAGGGCCAGGACTGAGGTTGAAGACGCGGGCAAAGGATTCCAGAGAATTGTCGTCACAGAGATCCCATACCTCGTCAACAAGGCAAGGATGGTGGAAAACGTAGCAGACCTCGTCAAGGATAAGAGAATAACAGGGATCAGAGATATGCGTGACGAATCCGATCGCCACGGGATGCGGGTGGTTTTTGAGCTGAAGAGGGATGAGAATCCCGAAGTCATACTCAATCAGCTTTACCGGCATACGCAGCTCCAAACCAGTTTCGGGATTCAACTCCTTTGCGTTGACAAGGTGCGCCCCAGGACGATGAATGTGCGCGAGATTCTCGAAGGCTTCATTGAATTCCGTAAAGAGGTGGTCATACGAAGGACAAGGTTCGAGCTTGCTCGAGCCCGAGAGAGGGCGCACATCCTTGAAGGCCTGAGAATTGCCTTAGACAACCTGGATGAGGTCATCAAGACCATAAGACGGTCGGAAAATCCGGTTGCGGCGCGGCAGGCCCTCATGGATGGTTTCAACCTAAGCCAAGCCCAGGCACAGGCAATTCTCGAAATGAGGCTACAAAGGCTTACCGGCCTCGAGAGGGAAAAAATCCTGGCTGAACTGAAGGAAGTCCTCGCAAGGGTTGTCGACCTGGAAGGCATTCTTGAGTCTGATCAGAAGGTTTTGGACATCATAGTCGATGAACTCACCCAGGTGAAGGAGCAATACAGCGATCCCAGAAGAACGGTGATCCTCGACGAAGAAGGCGAAATGCTGGACGAGGACTTAATTCCTCGGGAGGACATGGTGGTTACCTTTTCCAGCAGGGGGTATATCAAGAGGGTGCCTGCGAACCTCTATAAGTCCCAGAGACCAGGGGGCAAGGGTCGCATTGCCACGAAAGTGGCCAGTGAGGACGTGGTAAACCAAATCCTCTATGCCTCGTCACACGATGTTCTTCTCTGCTTTTCAAATCGTGGTCGGGTCTATTGGATGCGGGTTTTCCAGGTGCCGGAAGAAGGACCATACGGAAGAGGAAAGGCCATAATTAATCTGTTGAAGATCGAACCTGGGGAAAAAATCAGGAAAATTCTGCAGGTCCAGGAATTGAGCACCGAAGGGTATGTCGTCATGGTGTCGGCCAAGGGCAAGATCAAGAAAACATCCACAGAGGAGTTTTCAAGGCCTCGATCTTCCGGCCTTATCGCTCTGACCATCGACCCGGATGACGAACTCATGGATGTGAATTTCACCACGGGTGAAGACGACATTCTTCTGGCCACTCGAAAAGGTAAAGCCATTCGGTTTAATGAAAGCCTGGTGCGGCCAATGGGGCGTCAGGCCCGCGGGGTGACGGGCATCAGAATGCAGTCGGCAGACGCCGTGGTCGGCATGGCGGTGATTTGTGACAGCGATGGGACCCTCCTGACAATCACCAGGAGCGGGTTTGGGAAGCGGACATCTTTGAGCGAATATCCCGTCAAAGGGCGAGGCGGACAGGGCGTAATTACAATCAAGAACACGGCAAAACTCGGGGACGTCGTGGGGGTCCAACTGGTCGGTGATGCCGATCATTTGTTGATACTAACTTCGGGCGGCAAAATCATAAGGCTCAGAATGGAAGAGATATCCGTCATAGGACGCAACACAATGGGGAGAACGCTCGTCAGAATGGAGCCCGGCGAGCAGGTGGTGGACGTGGCCAGAGCTGAGCCGGCCGAGGAAGACGATCTAGACACCGAAAATGGCGGTGATGCCGAAACGACAGCAGAAACGCTGATTTCAGAATTCGAAGACGATGAAGAACCAGGCCAATCCTGATTGTGGATGGAGGTTCGTGGACCATACCGCGGATATAAGATTAGAGGTATGGGGAGCCTCTCTGGAGAAGTTCTTTATAAGCGCTGCCAAGGGTCTGTCTACGCTTTTTACTTCTGCGGCCGAACCGAATTCGGAAGAGCAAATCGAAGTCGCTCTTGAAGGGGGAGAACTGGATGAACTACTTGTCAATTGGCTTCGTGAAATACTTTTTTACTGTCAGACAAGGCGGCTGGTAATAACCGAGGCTAAAATTCAGGAACTTTCTGAAACGAGTTTGAGAGCCAGGCTGACAGGCAGAAAAAGACCTATCGGGGAAGAAGCAACCTTCGAGGTCAAGGGTGTTACCTATCATGGTATTTCAATCGAAGTGCACGATGAAGGTTACACAGCCCGAATAATTTTTGACATCTGATACAGACTCGTTTCAGAAAAGTAACATTACATCGAGTATTGAAAAGCTAGTATTCCGTAGCCGAATGCTAATGTGGAGAAGTCATTGCAGCAAGGCTTTCACGCTTCCCTCATAGCTTCTGTCAGGCAGGAAAGACGACTGCTCATGGCGTTAGCCTTACTACTGGTTGGTTTCATCCCCATCGAGCTTTTCAATCAACCCGTTTTCATATTCCTGAACAGTTCTCATTCGCCATCTTCCGATTTGACCTGGATCTCACTCACCACGTTGGGGGATGGATTGTTATTGGCTATCATTCTGGGCAGCTTCCTCCTGGTTAATCCGCGAGTCACCTTTGTGGGGCTTCTGATAATGTTGTTGTCGTCTGTGGCCGTTCATGGAATCAAACACTTTTACGTAGTCCCCAGACCTGCAGAAGTGCTTGAATCTGTCCACATCGTGGGGCCTGTATTGAGATGGGGGTCATTTCCGTCCGGCCACGCGGCAGCCGGCATGTCTGCCGGGTTGACTCTCGCGTATTTCTCTTCCTCAAGAGTGATATCAGTATTTGTATTGAGTATTGCAGTACTCATTTCCCTTTCCAGGATATTCGTCGGCGCACATTTTCCCATTGACGTGGTCGGGGGAATGATTGTTGCCGCCGGTCTGTTCAGTCTGTTTGTCGTTGCGATATGGCCGACACTCAGAGATCGAATTCCTGAACACCCCAATTTCTCAAGTTTTTTTTTCAGACTGGCTTTCTGGTCGGAACTCTTGGCCGCACTGTTTGCCTTATGTATATATGCTTCATTCGCCGCGGAGTACCCTCCCGTCGCGGTAATGGTTGCTGTTGCGGTCCTCACATTTCTTGGGTTCCGGTATCGAAAAGTGAGGCGAATCTCAAATTAACCATCGACAATTTCCCTTGTGTCGTTCGAGGAGAGAAGTCCCGTGGCCGGACAAAGACCTTACCGATTGAAAAGGATTGATGAAATCCGGTGGGAGATTCCTCGGACCGGCGGAATGCGGGTTCCAGGTCTAATCTATACGGATGCTGCAACTCTGCCGGACATTGAAAAAGACCGGAGTGCTGACCAGGTTTATAACGTTGCCCATCTGCCGGGCATAGTGGGACGTTCCATGGCCATGCCGGATGTTCACTGGGGCTATGGATTCCCGATCGGCGGGGTAGCCGCCTTTGACGTGAATGAAGGTGTGGTATCGCCGGGAGGAGTCGGCTATGACATAAATTGCGGGGTCCGTCTTGCGGTCACCGGCTTGGACAAGAGTGAAGTGGCTCCCCGTATCCGGGATCTCATCGACACCCTTTTCGCCAGGGTTCCAAGCGGGTTGGGCTCCAGGGGCGGCATAAAGCTTAATAGGAAAGGGCTTTCCGACGTCTTAAGCAATGGCGCGGCATGGGCGGTGAAGGAGGGAATGGGGGATGCTTCCGACCTGGAGTTGATTGAGGACCGTGGGGCTATTGAGGGCGCGGATCCAGGCGCTGTCAGCGATCGAGCCTTTGAGAGAGGTAAGGACCAACTCGGTACACTCGGCTCAGGAAACCATTTTCTGGAAATCGGGTTCATTGAGGAGGTGTTTGACACTCAAATTGCCGAGCGATGGGGGCTGACCCCAGGGCAGGTCACTGTAATGATTCACAGTGGTTCCAGAGGGTTAGGATATCAGATCTGCGACGAATTTCTTGCACGGATGGTAAAAAGTGTCCGCAACGAAGGAATTGTAATCCCGGACAAGCAGCTCGCATGTACCCGCTTGAACACGGCACTGGCGAAGGAGTATCTAGCTGCAATGGCTGGTGCGGCAAATTTTGCTTTTGCGAATCGCCAGGTACTCCAGCACCTGACTCGAGTGGCATGGGAGGAAGCGCTCGGAATGTCTCCAAGACAACTGCAACTGAGATTGCTCTACGACGTCAGCCACAACATTGCCAAAATTGAGACACACACGGTTGAAGGCAGAAAGAAGAAAGTTTGCGTTCACCGTAAAGGGGCTACGCGAGCACTCCCTCCACACCATCCGGACCTTCCGTTGCGATATCGTTCAACTGGACAACCGGTTCTCATCCCTGGAGACATGGGCCGCGGTTCGTACGTGTTGGCGGGTGAGCCTGCCTCCATGGAGGAAACCTTTGGCTCTGCCTGTCATGGAGCCGGTCGCCTACTTTCACGGGGGGAAGCCCTCAGAAAGACTCAGGGCCGGTCTGTAGAGAGAGAATTACAGGACAAAGATATCTATCCGAGGTGGGTTGGGAGAAAGACTCTTAGGGAAGAATGCCCGGAAGCCTACAAGGACGTGAGTATGGTAGTGGATGTGGTCCAGAGAGCTGGACTGGCAAGAAAAGTGGCGCGGATAAAGCCCATGGGGGTTATAAAAGGATGAAACCGATTGGTTGGCAAGCAATCAACTTTTTGATAAACATTTGA
>CAINUH010000533.1 GCA_903853735.1 uncultured Desulfomonile sp.
GTCGCTGGAAACAGAGCCGCTATTCCCCAAAGGGAAAGGAGCAGCGACGCCAGCCTGGGGTGGGTGGGAAAAACCTGGAGCACTATCGCAAAGATCCCAAGAGTGTATACCCCAAGGAAAAACAATCCAACTCTTGAATAGGTTTGAAGTTTCTTATCTTCACGCTCAGTTGTTTGATTAAAAGGCAAAGGCTTAAGCCTCGTTGTCGGCCGATCAGTGGATTCCCGTCATGCCGGACCTGATCCGGCATCCAGTTTTAAGGGTGTGCTTTGCAGCCGCTTATCAATGAATGCCGAGTATTGTCCGAACGGATGGTAGCCTCCGGTCAAAACGTCACTTCTCCCCGAGCCTTGAGTTCGAGTGGCAACAAGCTTCCGTAAATAAAGGAGTTCAACGGCGCAGGCACCCCAACGTCCAATCCGAGCCTGGCAACCGCCCCATTATGGGCCGAAAGCTCCGATGGCCTGCCCTCCATAATATCTCTCTGCATGGAAGTGGTGGCTGCAGGCGGCAACCGGTCAATCACAGACAGTGTTCTGGAGATCGCATCCGGGATCAGGGACACTCCTCGAGCGGCCGCTACCGTCGCAATTTCCTTCATGATCTGTTCGAGCATGAGCCTGGTTTCGGGAACGGAGCGGACCACTCCAACCGGCGCCCGACTTATTGCCGCTACACCACTCAAGGAACCAATAAACAGAAATTTCTCCCACATAGCGGCCTGAATGTCCGGAGGGATCTCCGCCTTCACGTTGACTCTCAAGAAAGCCTCCTGGAGCGGTCTGCCCCTTTCGCTCGACTTTTGGTCGACTTCACCGAAAGCTATGTAAGGTTCCATCCCCGCGTGGCGAATATGCCCTGGTCCCAGCTTGAAGCAGACTATGTAACACAGCCCACCAAAGACATGCTTCCAACCCAATGTGTCGGCTAACTGAAAGGGAGCTTCGACGCCGTTCTGCAAGGGCACCACGAAAGTGTCGGAACCGATCAACGGCCGGAGGGCCTCAGCCGCCGACGGAACCTGCCAGGCCTTCACCCCCAGGAGAACCACATCCACTGGACCACATTCCTGTGGATCGTCAACAACGTGGACAGCTTTGACTGAAGAATTTCCGTCAGGTGTTTCAACTGTCAGCCCTCCCGCACGCAACACCTTGTAATTGTCGCCGCGGGCTACGAAAACCACATCTTCGCCTGCCTGAACAAGACGCCATCCAAAATATCCACCGACGGCACCCACACCAACAACGGCAATCCGCACGTTAACCTCCTCGGGTCGAGTCACCCGTGAAAGACCTGTCGACCTACTAATGTCCTTATCTTATACTCCAGGACAAATTCGCACTACAACATCGAGTAATTCACAGATAACCACAAATTTCTCAGATGGGAAACGAAAAAGCTTTTCAAAGAACACATCTTTCTATATTTTCGGAACTGACGATACGTATTCCTTGCTGAGCACGATCAAGTAAGCGGACTTCAACATTCAAATAGTCAGACGGCCAATCGATAAGGGAGAACCTCATGGAATTAGAACTGGGACTCAGTTACGATCAGTGCCGAGTCGGTATGAAAGCATCTTTTGCCAAGACCATTACTGAGTCCGACGTCATTCTCTTTGCGGGTATCAGCGGCGATTTTAATCCAATGCACGTGAACGAGGAGTTTGCGAGACTTACTCCTTTTGGCAAACGTATAGCCCACGGGGCCATTCCTCAAAGTCTTATTGCTCCGGTGCTCGGGACAAAACTTCCAGGACTCGGTACCATACTGCTTGAAATAACCACGCGGTTTCGCGCCCCGACCTTCTTCGGGGACACGATAACTGCTACCGCTGAAATCGTGGGAAAGCTCGAGGCCAAGAGGCGGATAAAACTAGACCTTTTGTGGACGAACCAGCGGGGAGAGACCGTGGCCACCGGAGAGGCCATCGTTATACCACCTCCACGCCCGGAAGAACTATCGTTAACATAAATACTCAGGAAGCGTGAAAAACCGGTTATGCGGTTTGAAGACCGGCCTTCATGCGCCACGGGATGCTCGATGGCATTGCCGGCAACCGCCAATATGAGCGGAACCGTTGCTGATCAGCATGAACCATTCTTGGATGCCTGTTCCCTCACTCATAGAGCGAAAAAACTTCCCGACAGTGCAGGAAAGTAATGAATAGCGATACAGATTATTTTGGGGAGTCCCATCGGATACTTCGTCAAACGATAACCCGATTCGTGGAGAAAGAGATTAAGCCTCACGTAGACGAATGGGAGGAAGCAGGAGAATTCCCCCGGGAACTTTACTTTAAGGCCGCGGAAATAGGACTCCTGGGGGCCTGCTACCCTACGGAATGGAGTGGAATTGAGACAGACCTGTTTCACGAAGTGGTGGTGACTGAAGAGCTGACCCGTTCCGGGTCAGGCGGGGTTGCAGCCGGTCTCATGTCCCACAGTATCGCCGTACCGCCGATATTGACTCTGGGTAACAATGAACAGAAGCAACGTTTCATTCCGCCCGTACTGACAGGAGAGAAAATCGCCTCCCTTGGAATCACTGAACCGGGTGGGGGGTCGGACGTGGCTAATATTCGTACGCGGGCCGTCCGGGATGGGGACTTTTACGTTGTGAACGGCTCAAAGACCATGATCACATCAGGTTGTCGGGCCGATTTCGTCACCATGGCGGTGCGGACAGGGGATCCGGGATACAGAGGAATTAGCCTTCTCGTAGTTGAAACGGCCAGCCCCGGCTTCACCGTATCCAAGAAACTACGCAAGATGGGCTGGTGGGCTTCCGACACGGCGGAATTCGCACTTTCAGACGTGAAAGTCCCGGTCGGCAACCTCCTGGGTGAAGAGGGAGCCGCTTTTTATGGCTTGATGAAGAACTTTCAAAAGGAGCGACTTTATCTGGCCCTCATGGCGAATACCACAGCCCAAATGGCGTTGGAACAGTCCATTGAATACTCAAAGCTCAGAGAAGCCTTTGGGAGACCGCTCACCGGTTTTCAGGTCACTCGACACAAACTCGTGGACATGGCCACGTTGGTGGAAGTCAGTCGTGAGTTTACGTACCGCATCGCGGCGAAGATTCAGGCAGGAGAAAGTATGATCAAGGAAATCGCAATGGCCAAGATTTTCTCCGCCGACATCTGCGATAAGGTGTGCCATGCTGCGGTACAAATTCACGGTGGATACGGATACATGCGCGAATACCTGGTGGAGAGAC
>CAINUH010000534.1 GCA_903853735.1 uncultured Desulfomonile sp.
AATCGAACCATTGCATCATCATTCATTGCCAGAGAATAGAAATACGGCAATTTACTCTGAGGGATTACTTCAATGTTAGTTGTCATGAACCAAAGCAGACGTCGAAGCTGAAAAGATTCCAGGTCTGCATTTAGGTGAGATTCAATTTGTCCCCATGTTTCAATAGGCTTAAAGCTTGCTTCCGGAGTAGTCCAATCCAATGCTATGGCGGGGCGAAGAAGTAAAGCGTCAAGTTGCTCTGAAACAGAGAGGTGTTTCAATACTGAGGCAAATAGGAACAATTCAGCACTCTTTGTATCTTCGTCCCACGGTTCAGCCATGGCGAGGAGTGTTTTCCAAGTCTGATGTACCACTTTAAAATCCGATTCTTGTAAAACGAGAGAATGATTTAGCAAAAATTGTGCGAGAAAACAAAGCGAAAGCCCGCTCCTTGTTTGCACAGTTTTTGCCAGTCGTTGGATCAACTCTGCTAATGCCTCTGGAGCGTAAGCACAAAGCGCGGGTTCCATATCATTAAGAGCCCCTTCTGTGGGAGTGCTGCCACCTCCATTAGTCATCATCTCTGATAAATTTATGGTATTTATAAGCGGAGCGAGTCGGTCGGCCAGGCCGGGTGGTTTCGGCAGATTTGGATCTGGACAAAAAGATTTGATTTTCCTTGCGAGAGCCCAAGGCGGCACGTCTTCTCTATGCAGGCATTGCTCACACTCAGCTCTTGTCAGAGAATAGAAAGATTGGCATGGGTCTTTACGGTGTTCAATCACATCTAAACGAACGGGAAAAAGATCATGCGGTAACTGGTCTCTTACAGAAATTGACTCATCGCTTCCTTCATATCCCATAAACCGATAAGCCGCTTTAATCCCAAGAGGATTTCCAGACGCAATAAGAGTTTCTGCAACGTCAATGAGCTTAGGTGTAATTGGCGATGGTGAGCTTCGCAGTATCCAACTAAATAATGCATGCTTTTCCGGAATACCAATAATTTCTTCGGCAAGACAGCCGGTTGCAATTGCACTCAGAAAGGGCTCACGTGGCAAGTGTGAAATAATTGCCAAGGCAGCGCGTCCTAAACGCAAAAGGCCATCGTCTTCAATAATTAGAAGTGTCCTATTGCAGACATCCTCTATCGTATCTCCATGAGATATCTCACGTCCTAATCTCTCACTGATTTCACGTTGTACTTTGGTACGGTCGCCTGTTGAAGGTTCTCTTTGCCAACTGTAACCAGTGATATTAATCATGCCAAGCCACCGCTCCAGTATGGATGGCAATGCCTCACGGACTCGCAATGATTCCTTCCCCCAGCGAATCAGTGCACGGAGAATTAGCTCTTGAACACCTCGTCTATTGTTTCCGTAACTCCAGACATGCTCGGCAAGTGCGGCATAGCATTCAGGGTCCGCTGGCAGGTAGGCTTGAAATTCGTGATCTACGCCCTCATAGAGGTTCTGACATTCAATCCATGCTTGAAGAAGCGCCGTACGTCCTGCCGTTGAAAATTTCGGATCTTCCATGGCTACGCATACTGCCATTCCACAGATTTTTGCCATCAAATCGGCACCGCTGGGCTCCAGCCAACCAGCCACGATTTCACGTAGTTTTTCAGCATTGTTTGATTCACCCCTTATTACTTCATCAATTAGAAGAAGGCCAAAACCCAAAATAAGCCTTTGTTCGTTGACATGATAAGTGTTGCCCTGTCCATCAATAATCCCGCCTGTTCTCATCTCCTCTAGCATGGCGCTAATATCAGCATCTGGAGGCAATAATCCTGTTATTTCATTTCCTCGTAAAGTTCCACGTTGCGAAGCCTGAACGGCTAAGTCCTTGATGAAATCCTCGAATGAGCTCGGGTCTATTATATCCCCAGATTTTTTTTCATATCGGTTTCTCCAGTCCTCAAAAATCAGCCTCGGAACTGTATAGTCGCCGCTTTCTGCCATGCGGTCCTGATACGTTATCGCCATGTCTAGATAGCGCGGCTTTGACATTAGATTGAGTAACTCAGTAGGGAAGTCACTCTTGGTAAATCCACGCGCTGCCAGCGCCATTTCTAGTTCTGGTTCGGAAAATGGTTGAAGCACTTCTGTTTGCACATCGATATGTCTGAGAGGGACGAAGTGCCGATTCCAGTAACCACTTCGGCATGTTACGACGACCGCCAACATGCTCTTCCAAGAAGGCCCCATTAATGATTCAAGAAGAGTCCTCCAAAATTTTGAATCCTGCCGCTCATTGATTCCATCAAAAACCATGAGTAGGACAGGGCTTGTTCCTGTTTCACTTTGCTTCCACCGATCCAGTCTTCTTGTCCAGAAATTGGGTGATGGCTCTCCGTAACGCTGCGAGAGATGGCTTGTAATTATAGTGGAAATGTCAGTTGAGGTGACATCGAAGGATGTCAAGAAAAGTACAGGGGGGAAATCTTGTTCTGTCCGAATTTTCTCATTGACCCATGAAGCTATTCCCCACGTCTTGCCATCGCCCTCTTCTCCGGTAAGAACAAATGTTTTTTGTTGGTTTTTCCAATCAATGAACCACTTATCTAACGATTCTTTCGCTGCCTTACGCGGGATTAGTTTAGCGAGATCAGATGTCACATGGAGCGGTTGGTGGAACGCTGCCCTTGCGGCTGTTTCTGTGCTGAATGTGTCCAACAACCAAGTATTAGATTTAGTGCGTAGGTTGTCATGGCCAACAAATGGAGATGATAGCTCCATTCTAAGGCGACTCAATTTGTGCTCGTAATCAGCATGATGGTAAACTTCATTAAGCAAACGGATTAACTCATCGCGGTCAGCAGGAGCCCATTTATCAGTTTCGAAATGCTCAATGACGCTCAGAGCATTGGCACAAAGAACAGAAAGGCTGCTGAGAATTCCATCTGCAGCAGAAATAGCATAAACCTCGACACCGTCTTTCCTTCCAATATCAAGTAGTCGAGTAATGATCTGATCATCCACAGATCGACTAGAAACCAATATCCACATATCTAAGGACGGCACATCTCTACTTGCTTGTTGAAGTTCGGCAATGAGGGCACGCTCGTCAAGGTCAGTATCTTCTTTGAACCTTTTACACTCCACAGCGATCACATTTCCCGACCAACGGTCGGAAATCATATCCCGACCTTCCTGCCGTCCTGATCTAGCCAGAAAGAACCTTCTGCCAGTCAATGACTCAAGGAGGTAGGCAATTAAACCTTCAAATCCCTGCGGACCTGTAGGTACGAGTTTATGAAGAATCATAGCTACAGCTGCATTAACCATTTGTGGGGTTTCCTTTATAAGAGTCATTTAAGGATGAATACCGATAATCACTTTGTAAGAAAGCTCAGGGAAACCCTTGGTGATCACATCACCAATATCCAATCTGATGAACTAAAATCTACCTTTCCCAGCCTTTTGTCTGGAAAAACATGGATTCTGTACCCACCTTCCTGTTCACTATAGCCCTACCGCCCCAAAGCAATTCAAAAGTAAAATGCCGCACTATCATCTAACGTATTAATAAAAACGGCTTTCTTATCTTTTAAATGCCAATGTTGACTGCCATCCGAACCTCATTAAAACAATTGATACTAAATAGTAAAACCTTCGAGATAATGCATAGTTAGTACACTAATGTCACATTAAAGTCAATTACCATGTCTCTTCGTCGAGAGGAGCTCCGATCTTAGCCACCACTCGTGACGCCTTTTGGGGAACAATTGGAATACACGATAATCCCACCATTTTTGCCACCATCTACACCGCCTGATTCGGCTCCATAAATGGAACCCTCCATTTTTATCACCAATAATGCTGCCAATTACTTACCCCCTGCAGAATTTATTAAGTGAGGGGGGAAGTTTCCTCCGTAACGAAACCGTTGAGGGAGTACCCATGAACGTGCTGGTTTGTGATCTCGGATTTTCGTCGGCAAAGTGGATTTACGGTGAATGTAAGGGGAGGATTCTTTCCGCTTTCAGGCAAGACGGAGAGCAGTTGCTGATTGGAGAAGAGGCCCTGCTTTCCTCCGGCTCTTCATATCTGAAGACCATGGAAGAGCTCGTAAGGTACTACCCGGTCTTTGTCGAACATTGCCGCAAGGCAGCGGGAAGTGATGGAGAGATTTTACTGGCAGTCGGTCTGCCTTATTCGTACTGGCAGGAACAGAACAAACCCGGGGGAATGGTGCCGTTGCTGGCTAAATCCCTGACCGGTGGCGCAATCAGAGACGTGGCGATTTTCCCCCAAGGGCTCGGTGGCCTTCGGAACTACCTTGACGGAATATCGGAACGACCTTCCGGCAACGTGCTCGGTATCGACATCGGCTTCAACACCATCATCTTTACGCTTTTCTCTCCCCACAAGAAACAGATCATCCACGGCAAGACTCTCAATAAACGTGGTGTCCACCAGATGGCGACGAGCTTTCTTTTGCCGCTAATCAAAGACCTGGCACCGTCCGGAACCTTTACCCCGGTCGAGATCGCCTTCCTGATTGAAAAAGGCTACCTCCAGTACGGATTTGAGAGACACGACGTAACGAGGCAGATCAGGGAGGCCAGTGTTGCTTACGTGGAGCACATCATCCGGGATATCCAGGGGGAATTGCAGGCCCATGTGGGGATGCACGCGGATTTCGATCGGGTCCTTCTGTTCGGTGGAGGCGCAGCAATGCTCAAGGAGGGATTCCCGGTCAAGAATATCGAAATGGTGATTCTGTCGGAACCTGAGTACGCGAACGCCAGGGGATTTTATTCGCTCGCCCAAGCTATGTGAGCCGGCAATGCCCCAGTATACCATCAAGCTCCATACCTATGATCCGGACATCGTCAAGACGTTTGAACTGCTGCGCAAGAATCGGAAACAGGCAGCATTCACGCATGAAGCGCTGAAGCACTTTATAGCGTCGGGAAAAGCTTCAGAGACGGTTGCCCTCATGAGTAACGTCAGCAAGCCCCTTTTGGTGAAATCCGTGTCCGGATCGAAATATCGGGAGACATTTCAGGAAGAGGTTCACATGGAACCGGCAACGCGACTGGTTACTCAACCTTCCATTGCCAAAAGAGAATGCAACGATGTGCTGGAAAAAATATTGGAGTGATAACCAGCCAATATTCTGGGAAATATTTCAAAAGTTAGGCAGTCAAAGCTTACCCCCTGCAGGAAATATATAAGTGAAACAGAAATTTGGAGGCCCCATGAAGTCAAAACTATTCGTCGCCGGTTTGGCCATTGTTTTACCTACAGTCGCCAATGCCAGTGTCATCAAGCAAAGACCATTCAATTATTCCTTCGATGTGGCAAAAGCCGCAGATAGCGATGTGTTCGTCATCTGTTCCAACTCACCAGATGACCGAATCTCCATGCTGCCTGCACTACCGCAACTGGCCATGCGGCTTAGCCAGAATGCGGTGCAGGTAGCGGAGACCGGGAAATTGGCGACACCAACAACCGAGGTCAGCAAGACATGCGTTAATTGCCTTCTGGGAACGGTTCAATTCCAGTTCGACAGCGCGGTATTGACACAAAAGGAGAAAGCAAAACTCGACGGGCTTATTCAGGGGATTACTGCTGGAACTGGCGTCAGCCTTGATGGTTACACCTGTGACCTTGGCAGCGCTTCCCACAACGTGAGCCTGTCCGTTAAAAGGGCAAACGAGGTAGCTGCATATCTGCGCGGAAAAAACATTTCCGTGGGAAACGTGGAAGGCAAAGGAAAGTGTTGTCCGGTGTCAGATGACAGAAGCCTCAATCGAAGGGTTGAGATAACCACACAGAAAAGGGAGGAGAAGTGAGAAATCCAATGTTCAAGAAGCTCAAAATCGGCGCTCTGATTCTGTCCGTCACCATGACGGCCGGATATGCCATCGCAAAAGAAAACTACAAGCCCGAGACGGATAGCCTCAAGAAGAACTTTCCGAATCTGAGAGTGGACAGCGTCTCTGAATCACCGATCAAAGGGCTCTATGAAATCGTGGCCGGCAACCAGGTGTTCTACTTCAGCCCGGACGGCTATCTCATGTTCGGCGAGCTTTGGACAAAGGATGGGAAAAACCTCACGGCGGAAATGCGGGATAAGGTTCTTGCCGAGAAGGTGAAAAGCATACCCCTCGATAAGGCACTCAAAATCGGCTCCGGCAAGCATCAGGTGATTGAGTTCACCGACCCCGACTGCCCTTATTGCCGCAAGGTTGACGAATTCCTGGCAAAACGGACAGACGTAACCCGCTACGTGTTCTTCTTCCCTCTCAGACAGATCCATCCCGATGCTGAAAAGAAGTCCCAATACATTCTGTCGCAGAAAGACAGGGAACAGGCATTCCGTGAAATCATCAGCGGTGCTTTTGACGGCAAACCATTGCCGGAGTCGGCTCACAAGAACGAGATGTTGGAAGAGATGGATCAAGTTGCCAAAAGCGTCGGAGTCCGCGGCACCCCGGCGCTTTGGATCGACGGCATAGCCGTCAATGGAGCGGACATTCCCCGCATCACGGCATTGCTGGATGGGAAGGAGGTGAAACGATAACGAAACTTAGCTAGAGGCAAGAAACATTGAACATCGACCTTAACCAAACGATCAAGGAGGAGCAAGACGTAATGAAGAGTCTGAAGATGCAAAAATTCTCCCTTATGACCGCAGTAGCAGCCATGTTTACCTTCTTCGCAACCCAGGCCATGGCGATTACCGCACCGATAGCCGGTTCATTCGGTTACGAGGCGTACAACTTCCTGGTCACCACCCTTTTGAAGGGTCCGTTCGGCGCTATTTCCGCCATTCTCCTGTTTCTGGTAACGATCATCCTGTTCGTCCAGCAGAAGATCGTGCCGGCTGTTGTCTGCCTGGTGGCGGCAATTGTCCTCATCAACACCTCGAACATGATTGTGGCCCTTGGCGCAGTCTATTAATGCTGACTTTGGGGGGGATGCAGATCCCCCCCATCGCATCAGTCCGAACAGGATTAGCAGTTATCAGGAGAATGTCGCGTGAATGAAGTCCGCTTTCCCCAATACCTGAACAAGCCATTCCAGGTCCTTATTTTCGAGCCGGACGACATGGCTTTCATGGTCGTCGGATATGTCCTCGCACAAAAGTTCGGCGGAATTTTCTGGTCCGTGATGATCCTGCTGCCATGGGGCTATGGCCGGCTGAAGCATAACTATCCGCGAGGGTTACTGCGTCACACGCTCTATTTTGTCGGCATAGCGCCGCTCAAACGTTATCCGCACTTTTTTCAGAACAAGTTTATCGACTGATCGGAGGCAGCAGTGGAACTAAAATTGTTTACCAGCAAAGCCGCAAATACCTTTGCCGAAAACCGGATGCTGAAATTCACCATTCTGATCCTTTTGGCAGCAGTACTCATTCTTTCCGTCTGTGTCGTCACGGCCATGAACAAAGAACGGGTGATCCTGGTTCCGCCTGTCATCCATTCTAAAGTGGTGATCACCGGCGATCACGCAAATGAAGATTACCTGCGGGAATTCACCCGCTACATCGTGAATCTTGCGCTCACCTACAACCCCGCCAATGCCAGGAGCCAGTTCAGCGAACTGCTAGCCGTCTATGATCCGGCAGGTTTTCCGAACGCCCGGAAGGATTTATACGAACTGGCCGACAAAATCGAGAATACCAGGGCTTCCAGCGCCTTTCACATACAGACCATGACCAATAATCCGGAAAAGAATCAGGTCGAGGTAATGGGGGCAAAAATGACCTACATCGGCGATATGAAGGCCGACATTGTCCAAGCCTCTTACATCCTCGAATACCGGTTCGATAACGGTAAATTCATTCTCACCCGGCTCTATGAAAAAACGGCCGGAACCAACAACTCTACAAAATAAAGGGGGCGTGATGTACAGGGCTCTGATCGTCGCAGCTTTAATGCTGCCTGCAATTGCCAATGCCGCTGATCGTGGCGCAATGACTGCCGATCCCGGCGATGCAAAAAGGAAACTCGCTGTCGTAACGGATCTGAAAGGGGATGAGGGCGGCGCCGAGGGAGAGTGGCCTTCAGTCGTTCCCCCCGAAGTGGCGACAAAAATCCGACTGTCCAGCTCCGACCTGAACAGGATCTCCTGTTCGTCCGAGATCAAGGACGCCCTCACCTCCACGGAAAAGGGTGTCGTCATCAAGATTACCGGCAAGGATGCCTTCGTCAAATTCAAGGTAATGAAACGAGGCGACAAGCTGGCCTACTCAACCACTCCGACGGAACTCTATGTCGTGTGTGGCGACGAAACCTACTCCATGGTTGCCGTGCCGCAACGGGTTCCTTCCCAGACCATCAGGCTTTCCTCCGGGAAAGATCGAAAAATCAAAGACAACACCGCGCTCTATTCGGGGCTCCCCTTTGAAAAAATGATGCTGAAGGCAATCCAGGACGTCTATACGGAGCAGATCCCCGATTCCTACACTGTTCTAAAGGCTGATAAGCGATTTGAGGCCTACAAGGAAATCCGGATAGCGTTGAAACGGGTCGTGGATGTGGAAGGAGAAGGGATCAGGATCAAGGAATACCTGGTGTCCCTGAAAGATGACACCAAGGAATTCAAGATGAACGAGAAGATGTTTATCCGGACCGAACTGGCGGAAAACCCTGTGGCGGTTTCGCTGGAGCGCCACATCCTGCGTCCCGGTGAAACCATCAGGGCCTTTGTCGTGGAACAACGGGGTGCGCGGCAGGGCTTCTCCGGCAAGTTGGAATCCGACCTGCCGGTTCTGGAAAACATGAACCAGGATAAAAAGCCTTCTCCCGGAAAAGGCGTGCGGACAGTCCCGACTGAAAAGCTGGAGGGCGATGATGAAAGATAAATTCAAAGCCTTCTGGAGCAAGCTGAGTTCCAAGCAGCGCCGCAGTTTCGTGATGGTAACGGTGGGGTGTGTCCTCATAGGTTTCAGTCTGATTAGTTATCTCGCCACCCGCGGGAAGTCAGCGACACCTGAGGACAAGCGTAGACAGATGGATTTGGCACTTGAGCCGAAGCTGCTGGAGAAAACCCAGTATCTCGAGACTCAGAAAGAAATGGCCCGCAAAGATGAGGAAAACCGCCTGCTCAAACAGCAGATGGAAGCGATTAAGAACGGCGTGGCCGGCGCTGGAAGTGTATCGTCGCCTGTAGCATCCGCCTCGCCAACACCTGGCCAGCCACCAGTGCCGGGACAACCCAACCCTGTTGCCCAAGGAAATGGACCGCAGGCAATGCCTGGAACCGTAACCGCCGGTCGCAAGGGCGCCAAAGGTTCTGTCGCCTCTGCCTCGCCTCCGCCCCCGAGTCTCTCAAAGGGAACACTTCCATTGCCGCCGCCACCCCCAATGCCTTCAGGGGATCAGACCGGTCAGCCGGCAATGCCTCCTGATACGGAGGTAGGAGACATTTCTCTCGTATCGAGCAGCGCCCAATCGAAAATCCCGCCTGTAGAGGATAAAAAAAAAGAGACGACGGCCATGTATTTACCCCCTTCTTTCATGGAGGCGATTCTACTCAGTGGCTTGGACGCCCCTACTTCATCGGACGCCAAAGGTAATCCGGTGCCGGTACTGTTGAAGGTGAAAACTCCGGCCTTTCTCCCCAACTCCGTCCGTGCCGACCTGAAGGGCTGTTACGTGATCGCGGATGGCAGAGGGAATCTTGCCACGGAGCGGGCAGAGCTTTTGCTGGTCTCTCTGTCGTGTCTCGACCGGAAAGGGAGAGCGGTCATCGACCAGAAGGTGAAGGGATTTGTGGTTGACCAGGACTCGAAAATCGGTCTCCGGGGGCGCGTGGTCGCCAAGATGGGGAGCATGATCGCCAGATCAATGATTGCCGGATTTTTCGGTGGCGTGGGAGATGTCATTCGGTCTTCAGCAACCACCACTGCCATCAGCCCGCTCGGAGCGACGCAGACGATCGGCGCCGCCGACCTGGCCAAGGCAGGGGTTGGCAATGGCCTGGCCAGCGGATTCAAGGACATCGAGAAGTTCTACATGGAACTGGCCCACCAGACCATGCCGGTCATTGAAGTTTCCGCGGCAAAGCCCGTGACGCTGGTAATCAGCGAAGGCGTGAATTTGGAAATAAAGAAGCTTCGCAAGGGAGGCGTTAAGTGAAAAAAGCGCTCTATTCAATCATAGCAACAGGATTTCTGTGCGGTTGTTCCATGATCAACCCATATCAAAGCGAATTCAGCTGTCCTGACACCTTCAAGGGGAAATGCGCTTCGGTCCGTGAGGTGTACATGGAGGATGCTGCTGCGGGAACGCAAAACAGCTCTGAACAAAACAAGGTGGAAAAACCGACAGCCAAAGCCGGTTGCACTACCACGTACAGCGCCATGGAAGGCGAAGGCATGGTTACCACTTGCATCGATGCCGTTCCGACCGATACGGACGCAATTACAGTGGGAAGCGCAACGGTTGCTGCTCCTGTCACCGGGAACCTGGAAGAGAGGAATTATAACCAGTACCGTTCCTCGTTGTTCGACAAGTTCAACGGACTTCTCAAGGAACCGAAGACCCCGATAGTCGCTCCCCCGAAGGTCATGCGTGTTTTGCTTCTACCGTACACCGGACAGGAGAACGAATTTTACATGCTCCGCTATGTCTATTTCTTTGTTGATAAGCCGCGCTGGATTCTTGGCGATTCTGTTACTGCCGATGGGGAGGATGAATAGCCGTGGGATTACTTGCGAAGATATTCGGCGGCGCTGAGGCCGGGCCGGCGATTGACGACATTGTCTCGATGGCGGAACGGGACAAGCTGGGTACTTTTTTCCCCTGGGTCGCCTATGACGAGCAGGAGAAATGCTACTTTAATGCGGACGACACCGTGGGAATGATGTGGGAGTGTTCACCGCTTTGCTTTGCCGGTGAGACGACGATCACTACCCTGCAGGCGCTATTCCGCCTGAGTGTTCCGGAAAAGACAGTCATCCAGTTCATCCTTTATGCCGACCCCCATGTCAGACCGATCCTTGACGATTTCAAGGCGATGAAATCCCGGGAGATGAACCTGGTGCGGGAGGTTAACGACAATCTTGCTGGATTTTACGAAGGCGGGGCTGAAGGTCTGGCGAGTCTCAACGGGATACCAGTAAGAAATTTTCGGGCCTTCTTCACAATCAAATTCCCGGTGGCTGACGTAGAAAAACTCAACCTGGCCGAGATCAGGGGAACGATCCAGGAAACTCTGCAGGGGGCAGGCCTCCACCCTGAAAATGTCGATCCCTCATATCTTCTCGACTGGATGCGGCGAGTGTTCAACGAAGAAGTGTCTTTGAACAACGACGCCTACGACGAATCGAAAGAGATCCGCAGGCAGGTGCTCTTCTCTACCCCCGTGGAGACCAAGTTCTCCCGGATCGAAATCGGGAAGAAATATTTCCGCTGCATCACCCCCCGTGTCTACCCCAAAACAGGGACCATCATCCAGACCAACAAGCTTTTCGGCGGCATCATGGGGCAGCTTACCGATGGGGACCAGATCAGGACGCCGTTTCTCTACAGTATCAACGTCCTGATGAAGAACCAGAAGTCGAAACTCCATACCAAGTGCAATGTCATTCTGCAACAGAAAGGGGTCGGCTCCTTTGCCCCGTCTCTTGCACGGAAGCAGGAAGAGCACATGTGGGCAGCGGACGAACTGGAACGGGGCA
>CAINUH010000535.1 GCA_903853735.1 uncultured Desulfomonile sp.
ATATCTTTGCCATACAGGATGAAATCACCCGCAAGGTCATGGTGGAATTGAGGGTGAAGCTCTTACAGGGAGAGCAGGCTCGAATCTGGGAAGAGCGATCGCCGCCGAAAAACTTGGAAGCCTACGAAAAAACGCTGCAAGGCCGAGAATATGTGAGCCGTAACACAAAGGATGCAAATCGTGAGGCACGGAAACTGTTCTCCGACGCAATTGAATTGGATTCGGAAAATGCAAGGGCGTACGCAGGACTTGCCTGGGTCTGCGTGTCCGACATGTGGTGGGGTTGGAGCAAACACCCCGACGCGGATGGGTGGGACGCACATCAAAATGCGCAAAAGGCGATCTCCCTGAATGCGTCTCTCGATGAGCCACACTTTGTCATGGGTTCACTCTACCTTGTCCAACGGCAATACGAGAATGCAGTCAAAGAGGGTGAAAAAGCCGTTGCCCTCAACCCTAGCGGCGCTGATGCAAGTGCATTTCTGGGCATCATTCTCAACTACGCGGGCAATAATGAGGAAGCCCTTCATCATGTGGAGAGAGCAATCCGACTCAACCCCATGCCGCCATTCTGGTACCTGGAGTTTCTCGCATCTTGCCACCTCAGCGCGAGACGATATGAAGAGGCCCTTTCGGCGCTCAAAAGGGCCGTGAAAATAGATAGTGAGAGCCCTCTCGTTTACCTTACGCTCGCAGTTACGTACGGCTTCCTGGATCGACAAATAGAAGCCGAAGCCGCAGCAAAACAATTCATGAGGCTCAATCCCGCGTTCTCACTTGAACAGTTCGCGAAAAGATTGCCGTACAAGAATCCGGATGACGTGAAGAGAATCGTAGCGGCATTGAACAAACTAGGTGTGGAATAGTTGGAAGGATTTGATTGACAGATGGGTAATCACGTAGTCTATAGAGCGGAGTAACCCTCTCTGGCACAGCACAAACATAGCTGCGATGTCACGTAGTGTGTTCCCTTTTTATCTCACATTCAGCACCAATAGGGACGATTTTGTGTTAATTTTTTCACTCGTTTGTTTTTCACCCCCATTTGCCAGCCTGAGGTTTGGGTAAAGACTTGGGGTGAAACTTCAAGGATCAGACATCACGGTAAATCGCGATTTTTCTCAAGAAAAAGAGGTCACGCCAGCATGGGCCTCTGGAAGGTCGTATTTTGGCACAGGCGACACGTGAAAGAACAGTTTGACGTTTAAATGACCGATCAACCTGACGCCTTTTTGATTCAGAAGATAGCACAAACGTTGAGTTGCTTCTCGATGTTTTCTGTTTTGTATCCAGTCCAGGATCACAATCAGCGTTTCGCCGACGAGTTTAACATATCCGGATCGAGTGGCCCTATCCTTTCCGAATTGGTCTGCCGCATACCCCCGATGGTACTTATGACGTTTTCAAAGTCAAGGTAATAATATACTAAGCCTCCTCCTATAATATCGCTATGTTAGCACCAGTGAAAACCTGGCGTGCATACTTTTACTTGAAAACTGGCAATTCATGATATCAAATAGTTACACCGATGTTTCCGATTTACCGTGATGTCTGATTATATTAATCAGAGGATAAATCAGCAATTGCTCGACAACACGACTACCATTCGAATTCAGGGACATTCCTTGACTTTCTTCTCCGTAGTCTGATAGCATAATCCAGTTTATTCATGCTCTATTAAGAGTTGGAAATCTTGTCTCAGTTTCTTGCCCCCACAGGAGAAGGTCCATGCAGCCAAGAACAAAAAAGAGAGAAAAGGGTCAACTTCTGTGGTTCAGGATTGCACTGTTCGTGCTGCCATGGGTGACGAGAATCTACTTCAAGTTGGTTTCATTAACTTCCAGAACGATAGTCCTGAACAGAGAATATGAGGAGGAAGTTGCAAAAAACGGAGGTTTTGCAGTGGCAGGCTTTCACGGCACTGCGCTACTTCCTGCCTACTATTTCAGGCGCTACGGTGGGGTGATAATGGTCAGCCGATCGTGGGACGGAGACCTGATAAACAGATGTGTCCGCGGATGGGGGTACGACACGGCCCGAGGGTCTTCGTCCAGGGATGGAAAGGAAGCACTCGCGGAAATGGTTGAAATGGTCAAGCTCAATAACTCCTGCGCAGGCCTGGCGGTTGACGCTCCCAGAGGACCGGCAAGAAAAGTCAAAATGGGAGTAGTAATTCTGGCACGCGAGACCGGTCAACCGATATTGCCCGTGGTGAGTTGGACTAGCCGACACGTGCAATGCAGTTCGTGGGACAGCATGATCCTTCCGCTTCCTTTCAGCACCATAGTAATCAGTTTGGGCAAACCCACAATGGTCCCGAAAGGACTCTATCGCGACGCTTACGAGGCACTAAGGGAAGAAATCGAAAATAATCTC
>CAINUH010000536.1 GCA_903853735.1 uncultured Desulfomonile sp.
ATGGCGAACTTCATTCCCTGCATGTGAATGGCATATTGACCGGGACGGGTGAAGTCGAGCAGCATCCCCTCTTCTTCTGAGATCCGGTCCCTCCCCAGGAGGCCTTCCGTGAGCGTCTTATCGGTATCGGCAATTGCAGCCTGGATGGTCCTCCCTCCAAGAGCCACCAATGTGCTGCTTGTTTTTCCTTTTGCCGGTTGACTCTTAGTTGCCGTTGGTCCGCTATCGGCCGCCACGGAGTAAGACAGCATTTGTAATGATGCCAAACCCATGACAATAAAAGAAAACAACAATCTTTTTCTCATCACGAGGTGAACTCCCGCCATACTTGTTTTACTTTTTTGAATTTATTGGTCACGAATCCTTTTCTTCAGCTACCACAAAGGCACAGGCTGTCAGCGGAGTATGAGTCAGAGACACATGAACCGGTCCGACATTCATGGCTTCCGCTGTTAGCAAGGCTGCACCGGTCAAATGAATTGTGGGTTGACTGCCGTCACCTCCGCACACATGAATGCCGGATGGACTTATCCCTCTGGTGAATCCGGTTCCAAGCGCCTTAGAGAAAGCTTCCTTTGCCGCAAACCGCGCCGCAAAGGCCTGTGCCGGCTGAGCCGCTTTCCGGCACGATGCAATTTCTTCAGGAGAGAATACTCTCGACACGAACTTGGTGGCCCACCTCTGTTGCAGTATTTTCTCCATCCGAGCCACTTCGACAATGTCTACACCAATCCCAATAATCACGAAGCAACCCTTTCCCGCAAAATGGCATCTGCTACCTTGCAAGCCTGGACAGCCGGCGGAACATTGTGTACGCGGATTATGGACGCACCGCGCAGAACAGCGGCAGTTACGGCAGCTAGTGTACCAGTGTCTCTCGCAGCCGCCTCCGGCTCATCAAGGATCTTACCCAAAAAAGATTTCCGAGAAGGCCCTACCAGGATCGCTTTCCCGAGTTGTTTGAAAGAGTCCAATCGGTTAAGGAGTATGAGATTCTGGTCGAATGTCTTTCCAAAACCTATTCCTGGGTCCACAATGATATTCTCGGGAGAAATCCCGGCATCTTCCAATGTCTGTATTCTTTCTCTGAAAAACTCGTAAATATCGCCTGGAAATGAGTCGTAATTTATCTCAATTTGCATGGTCTTGGGCTTTCCTAGCATATGCATAACTACAAGCCCAGTTTCGGCCTCTCTCGCCACATCCACCATTCTGGGATCGTCCCGGAACCCGGATACATCATTGATAATTCGGGCCCCCACTCTAATTGCTGCTTCTGCTATGGATCGGCGGCGAGTGTCTACCGATATCATTGCTTCCGGCCTGGTCTGAGCAATTGCTTCAATAACCGGTATTACCCTCTTCAGTTCCTCAGTGACATCCACCGAGGCCGAACCGGGACGCGTAGATTCTCCACCCACATCCAATATGTCGGCTCCCTGTTCCAGCATCTTCAAACCGGCCGCGATTGCGACATCCGGATCAAAGTGTACCCCCCCGTCTGAGAAGGAATCGGGAGTCGTGTTTATGACGCCCATTACTAAGGTCTTGGAATGAGAAGTGACGGCTTGCCCCACATGGGAAAGTGAAAACGGAATCATGTCAGGTAATACAACTGGCTTGCTTATGAGAATTTATACCAAGTAGCGTTTGTTCCTGTACTATTGGCAGGCACGGACGCCCGCCCCACTGCTGGATTTCTTTTCTTGCAATTCTCCTGCTTTGACGGCGAATCGGCAATACAGAGAATGAAGCCCCTGTTATGAAAACTGTCAAGGTCGCCCTCAGGAATAATTAATCGCCACTAAGCCGCTGAAATCTAAGATCCGCTGCTGGATTAAACCTTCTTCGGGTCCGGCTCCCCCGCGGCCGGTGCTACGACTGATTCCCTCTCCTCCGCCGAAGCGGTACCGACAGTTTGTTTGTCTTCATGTCTTTTTGGGGGCTCAACCTGCTCAGGGAGTGGTCTTCCCTCGATGAGAGCGTTAATTTCGGCAGCATCAAGCGTCTCTCTTTCGAGAAGAGCCTCCGCGATGCTCTCAACAGTCCCCTTGTTCTCATCAATAATTTTCTTGGCTTTCTCGTAATGTTCAGTGACTAGTGTGCGGATTTCACGGTCAATATCTTTGGCAGTCTGCTCCGAATAATCCCGATGACGAGCAAACTCTTTGCCGAGGAAAATTTGTTCTTCTTTCTGGCCAAACGTGAGCGGGCCCATCAAGTCGCTCATACCCCATGCACAAACCATTTTTCTGGCTAAATCAGTAGCTCTCTCTATATCGTTGCCGGCGCCGGTGGTCAACTGACTGAGGAATATCTCTTCTGCCGCCCGACCTCCCATAAGAACTGCGATCTGCGCCGAGAGGTAACGCTTGGAATAGGTGTGGCGGTCGTCCAGGGGAATTTGCTGCGTCACGCCCAGCGCTCGCCCCCGAGGAATGATGGTAACCTTGTGGATGGGATCGGTGCCCGGCATCATCCGGGCGACAAATGCATGGCCGGCCTCGTGATAGGCCGTGTTGCGCCGTTCCTCCAGGCTGATTACCAGGCTGCGGCGCTCGCCACCCATTAAGACTTTGTCCTTGGCAAATTCGAAATCCATCATGGAGATTTCGTTCTTATTCAACCTGGCAGCGTTCAGGGCTGCTTCGTTAACGAGATTGGCAAGATCCGCTCCTGAAAAGCCGGGTGTTCCTCGGCTGATGGTCTCGAGATCAACGTCCATTGCAACGGGAACCTTGCGGGTATGAACCTTTAGTATAGCTGTTCTTCCTCGAATGTCCGGTGGAGGGACAATTACCTGACGATCAAAACGGCCTGGCCTCAGGAGAGCCGGGTCAAGCACGTCAGGCCTATTGGTGGCACTTATTAAGATGACGCCCTCGTTGGTCTCAAAACCATCCATCTCGACGAGCAACTGATTGAGCGTTTGTTCACGCTCATCATGCCCGCCACCTAAACCGGCCCCGCGGTGGCGGCCTACAGCGTCAATCTCGTCTATAAAAATTATGCACGGCGCATTCTTCTTCCCCTGTATAAACAAATCGCGTACACGGGAAGCGCCTACACCCACAAACATCTCTACGAAGTCTGAGCCGGAAATGGAAAAGAACGGGACAGATGCCTCCCCTGCCACAGCCTTGGCAAGTAAAGTCTTGCCTGTTCCAGGACTCCCCAATAACAAAACACCCTTTGGGATCTTACCACCCAGGCGCGTGAATTTCTTTGGGTCACGGAGGAACTCTATAATCTCCTGGAGTTCGTCTTTGGCTTCTTCAACTCCAGCAACATCCTGAAACGTAACTTTGTTCTGGGAATCAGATATGAGTCTTGCACGGCTCTTGCCAAAGCTCATGGCTTTTCCGCCGCCCGCTTGCATCTGTCGCATAAAGAAAACGAATATAGCAATGAGGAAAATCATGGGCAGCCACGATACCAAGGCAGTCAGGTACCACGGGTTGTCATCCTCTTGCAGGACTTGGACATCCACTTTGTGCTTCATCAGCGTGGGGACCAAATCGTTGTCGTGCGGGGACAAGGTTCTGAAATTGCCGGTTCCGTCTACGTATGTCCCTCTTATGCGATTTCCCTGAAGGGCGACAGACTTCACAGCCCCCTGATCGACCTCCTGTCGAAATTGGCTATAACTTATTTCTCTCTGGGGGGCTTTTGTCTGGTTGAAAAGATGAAAGATAAAAATCATCACCAGGCAGATGACCAACCATAGCCCTAAGTTCTTGTAAATACCGTTCAAAAATATCTCCAGTTATCTGAACTCGTTCAAGACCACCTTGCAGCGTTG
>CAINUH010000537.1 GCA_903853735.1 uncultured Desulfomonile sp.
GAGAACCTTCACGGAAAAGCGATCTGGACCTCCTTGTTATTCAGGTTACGGATAAGCGATACCTTGATCGTTACGATGGGATTCTGAGTGACATTACGGAAGTTGTACACGGACGGGACGTGGACCTTTTGATCTACACCCCGGAAGAATTTGCCGGGATGATTCATCATTCTTTCATAAAGAAGGCTTTGGAAGAAGGGATTGTAATCTATGAGTCGGAGCGGCAACCAGTATCAGGCACAACGATGGCTGTTGACGGCTGAGGAAGATCTGGGTGCAGCAGAAGCACTTTTCAAGGTGCAAATTTACGCCCAGGCGTGCTTTCTCGCTCAACAGGCAGGTGAAAAAGCCGTCAAATCTCTCTGGTATCTGGTGGATGCGGATCCTTGGGGGCATTCGGTGAAGCGTCTCATCATGGAATTTCCTCGGAACGCCGAGATCGCCGAATTCGAAGACTGGGTTGAGAAAGCCGCATTACTCGACAAATTCTACGTTCCTACACGCTATCCTAACGGTCTGCCTGATCTTACTCCAGGCCAGATATATTCAAAAGATGATGCCATTAAGGGAATAGATGCGGCCCGAACGTTAGTTGAGAGTTGTGGGAAGTGGCTTCAGGATTATTGACATTCGAGAACAGGTCTGCCTTGACCTCTCAAGGTTCAGCCGTTTTTTTGCAACACCGTTTGTATTTCTTTCCGGATCCACAGGGGCATGGGGAATTCAGAGAGGGGGAGACCATGGAAGGTGCGAGACGACCCTGAGTTTGTTTGGCCTTCAGCCTGAAGTTCTGCAGTAACACATACAGAGTCACTCCCACCAGGACGATCCATACGATAACCAACCCGACGCTTTCCCTCTGATCGAACATTCCTGAAGCAATGAACCATATCAGGGCAATGGTCCAGACGAATATCCAGACAACACCGTACCAGGGACTCTTTATCTTCTTCATAGAGATCGATTGTTTCCTGAGTGGCGGTTTCAAAAATATTATATCAGTCCAGATCGTACACAAGCAACATAAGGTTGTTAATCGGCTTCATTTAATGATAACTTTATGGGTTGGGGCTGATCTCAAACAAGGACTGGCTGTGGCGGCTTTTCTCTTTATCAATATCAATCACGACGTGGGGTATGAATCCTCGGAGAGTATCCCCATTTCCATGGGATACATCTTGGCTGGTATCAAAGCCCACGGTTCCGACGGTGTAATTCTAGACGATCTTCGGGATCGACCATTGACCCTGAGGAATCTCGAAAAATGGATCCGCCGATTGAATCCCCAGGTGATTGGTTTTACCGCTTATCAAAGCACTATGAACCGCATCCGTTTTCTTGGCCGATATATTAAGTCCAGGCACAGGTCGATTCACTTGGCGCTAGGGGGACCTCAGGCATTTGCCATGCCGTCGAGGGCACTGGAAGAACTCGAAGACGTTGACATCCTCGTCCGCGGAGAAGGGGAGTTGGTAATCAGGCGTTTGGCGGAAATATTGGACCGCGGAGAAGATGTCGCAAGTGTTGAGGGAATTACATGCCGATGCGACGGACGCGTTGTAGACACTGGTCATGGGCCTGATGCACCGGAAAATCTGGATGCCTACCCTTCGCCCTATTTGGGCAACGTCTTGAACCTTGAGGGGAAAAATACCGCGATTTTACTTTCTTCGCGGGGATGCCGTCATGTCTGTAGGTTCTGTGTTACTCCCCTTCTATGCGGTGGGAAAGTCCGTTTCCACTCCATCGAGCGGGTTTTGACAGAAATGGAGTTTCTTGTCGCCCAAGGCATCGAGCGATTCTGGTTTGCCGATCCAAACTTCACCCAGGACAGAAACAGAACGAAAAGGCTTTTGGAAGAAAAAGCGAGGAGAGGCATCTCCACACCATTCTGGTGTCAGAGTCGAACTGACCTTGTGGACGCATCCATGTTAAAAGATCTGAAACAGGCGGGAGCCGATACCATCGCCTTCGGTCTGGAATCAGGCAGCCCAGGAGTCCTGAAAAAAGCTAACAAGGGCATAGAGCTTGAACAGTTACGACAAAACCTCCGAGTAGCGCAATCCCTGGGAATGGAGACCGAACTTTTTTCCATATTCGGACTTCCTGGTGAAACCATTGAAGATGCCAGGCAAACAATGGAATTTGTACGCTCCTCAGGAGTTCCAATACAGTCGAACTCTGGCTCCCAACAAATGCAAGTCTACTTCGGGTCAGTTTACGATAAGACCCCGGAACTTTTTGGCATCAAGCCTTTTTCCGGTTATCGTCCAGACTATTTATCCATTGGCGACCGATATGAAACAGCGGAAATGTCCAAGGCAGAGATCGCAAAGGTACGCAACTTGTGGGCTTTGGCGAACGAACAAATGGAAACGGACGTTTACTACAAACAGCGTACTTTTGAATTACTAGACTTCCTGCTTGGAAATCGACAGGACCTGGAAGATGAGCCTGCCTTTTATGCCTATGGTGCCTTGACTTGCGCGGCCATAGAAGAATTCAGCCTGATGGAACAGTTTCTTGACGGTTATGAAAGACTGCCGCTGGAAAAACGTTCTCCTGTGAAAGAGATCATCTCCGCACTGACTTTCTTCAAAGAAACCCGAGAACCAGCCGGCCCCGAAGACAGGGTAATTTTTGATTCTCGCAGTTACATCGATGGATTACCTTTTACCGGAATATCCGGCAAATACTGGGATGTGCTCCTGGGACGCGGGTCGTTGCTTCCGGATTTTGAGCGAGGTTTTGTTGGGGCGTGCCAGGGAATGAGCATACAGTTCGGCTTCATTTTCCCGGATGATTATAGCCAATCGGAACTGCGGGGAAAGCAAGTCGAAGTGCATGCGAGAATCCACAAAGTCTTTAACTGTGTGGAAATATTTACGCTTCAAGACTTAAAGAATACATGGTACAGAAACCGTTACGACTTTCAGGATCTCGACTTGTTGAGAGATCAAAACGAAATACTGTACTATTTGGCCCTTCGGGACTCTGATCCTCAAGTGTTGTTGAAGACACCCAGCCATTTTTTGACCCTCGTTCACAGGCTTGCAAAGCTTGGAAAGCGTGAGGACATCCGGCGACTCGCCAAAATGATCCAAGGTAAGCTTACTGCCTTGAACGCTTTTGCCGAAACTCTTGTGGGATGCGGTAAGTATTCTTGGGCACTCGAATACTACGAAGCCCTGGCAGCAGATGTGCCCTCAAGTATACTCAAGAGTGTCAGGTGTCTTCTGAATATGGGTGAACCCGAACGGGCAATGAAGCTTATGGATACGATGCCGGAGATACCTGATCAGGAGTTTCAGGAAACTCTCCTGCAATGTCTCAAGGCAGCCCGACCTGGCTCCCGACGCATACCGTCACTGGAACACCATGTCCTGGACCTCAGGGTCAAGTCGGCACTGGCCAAGGAGACTCTTTCCAAGTCCCTGCAATCTTCCGTCACTCCGCTCGTGCATGGAAGCTTTTACGATGGCGGATCAGACTCTTAGTACATCCGCCATCTCAGGCCGACAGAGAGATTGTTTCAGAATCCAAAACGTATCCCTCACCCTTCCCTCTCCCACCGGGGGAATATATGCTCCCCGAACTTGATGGGAGGGGCAGGGCATGGTAAATCCAAGCAGTTCTGAAACTGCTACCAGTCTTTTGGTTCACCTGTATGAAAGCTCATAGATAGAACTTTTTTCCAGGAAACAACGGAGGACAAAGTCAAAATGCATAAGGAAGAATCGAAGCAGAACAGTGTAACCTTTCACAGAGAAGGTAATGTTGGATTTATAACTCTCAACAGGCCTGAAAAAAGAAATGCGTTGAACGTGGCAGTCTGGGAGGAATTGGACAGGGCTATCAGTCTGGCTCGGGAAGATAAAGAATCACGAGTAGTTTTACTCTGTGGAGCTGGGAAGTCATTTTGCGCCGGCCTTGACCTGAGCCCGGAAAACGACATTATTCCGATGATAACCGGTGAGCCCAATGCTTCACAGAAGATGCGGTTCTACCAGTTGCTAAAGCGCCTTCTGCAAATCCATAATAACCTGGAAAATCTTTCAACACCCACTATAGCCGTCATTCACGGTCACTGTCTGGGTGCGGGTCTCGAACTGGTGCTCTGCTGTGATATTCGCCTTTGCTCCTCAGATGTTGTTTTTGCTCTACCCGAAGCGAAGCTTGCAATCATAACCGACGTGGGTGGCCTGCAGCGTTTGCCTAAAGTCGTCGGACAGGGCCACGCCCGAGAAATTGCTTTCAGAGGCCATACTTTCGAGGCCGAGTGCGCTCGTTCCATCAACTTGGTAAACCACGTGTATCCTGACAAGGACACTTTGGATCTTAAGGCTTTGGAAATGGCCCATGAAATAGCGGCCAATCCCCCGCTGGCCGTACAGGGAGCAAAAGACGTGTTCCTTTTCAACGATGTCATGCCTGCAGTCAAAGCTATGGACTACAATGCCGCCAGATCCAGCATGATTATGCCTTCCGAAGATCTTTTGGAAGCTATGTCGGCTTACTTGCAGAAGCGCCGGGGCCAATTTAAAGGCGCTTAACGTCATCCGGCCACTGACATCACGCGGCACAAAGCTTCAGAGAGATCGGCTAAGGCCCCATAAAGAGAGAATTGCACCAGGAGGTTGAAGTGTTTAAGAGATTGTTCGAACCCATATCCATAGGCTCCATGTCTGTTTCCAACAGAGTCGTCATGACCGCAATGCACCTTAACTACACGCCCAATGGCGAGGTTAGCGACCAATTTATCAACTTTTACCGCGCAAGGGCCCGTGGAGGTGTGGGCTTGATCATTGTGGGTGGCGCCGAAATCAACGATCAGGCATGTGGCCTGGATTTTTTCCTTTCCATAAAAGATGACCGGAGCATCCCCGGCTTGAAAAGATTTGCTGAAGCGATCCATTGTGAGGGCGGCAAGGTAGCCATTCTACTTTATATGGCCGGCGCTTATTCTTTTTGCGGTCTCCGGGGGCTAC
>CAINUH010000538.1 GCA_903853735.1 uncultured Desulfomonile sp.
GTCATCGATTTCTTCTGGATTTTTGCCACGTCCTCCGCCATGGTCTTGGAAGCCGGGCGATCATGGAGGACACAGATCTCTTTCATTCCTTGGACGTGGCCTTCACCAAAGAGATTGCCACCTTCAACGATCTCATCAATCGCCACGTTGAAGTCCACGGTAACCCATTGACCGCTGCCCCGAGGGTTTCCTGGTTTCCGTTTCAGCACTTTGATGATACGATAAGGGTCGTACAGCGTCTCAATTCCGCTTTGGCCTTTTGGACAAATTCTTCCCTCAACTTGCGCCGCCTTCGCAAGGTCCCCGGCGTAGGGCAAATTCGGCAGGCGGTTCTGGGCGCATATCGGGTTGCCGTCGATTTTAACTAGTACACCATCGACCACCTTGCATCTAAGGGAGCAACTTGTGTGACACTGGAGGCATGTCGAATAGATGGAGTTCTCAGGATTGTTGTGAAGGTATTTGTGCTCGCCGCTGTCCAGTTCCGCCATGCGCTGCGCATGAGCCAAGCGTGAGAACACGGGCGCAACCGTTCCCGCCAAGAAACCACAGCCACCGAGCAAGGCTGCGGAGGTTAGGAAGTCCCGCCGATCCACTTTTTTTCCATTCTCGCTATTGATTTTCCGTGAGTTACGTTTCATGAGGTAACCTGTCCTCCTTGCTGTGCTCCTTCGTGAGTCTCGACATCCAGGGGTAGATATTTCCTGGCTCCCAGCATCATCCAAATTCCGAAGGCAAAGACCCCTAGCATCACCAACACATCGCTCGTACTCGGGAAGTAACCGTAAGCATATCGAATCTGGTTATAGGCCCCGAGTTGGATGTCGAATAGAGGCGTTATCTGTGGTGGAATGACGAGCGTCAAACGGGCGCCGAACATACCTATCACTATGAGCAAACCGGCCATACCGAGCCCAGCTATTGACTGGCGAGATCTCGGGTTAACTACCAACAACACGGGAATCACTAGTCCCATGGCTACTTCAACAATCCAGAAAATCCACTTGTATGGGCCGAAGAGAACAAGCTTGTCGGTGGACGCCCCGCTGGGAATGGCCGTGTACGATGTCGTGAGAATGTCCGCAAACATGATCAAGGCGTCCAGAAGCAAGAAACCGATTGTCAGTTGAGCAAGAAAGCTGACGAGCTTGAGCTTCCTCATATGAGGCATCTTACCGAAAGCTGCTGTCAGAAAGGTCAACAAAGCGCCGCCCGAGGTTAGAGCAGAAACGATAAACAGAAGAGGAAAGAGCCCACCCAACCAGTTGGGGCGAGCCTTGGCCACAGCAAAGATGGTGCCGACACCACCGTGGACTATGACTGCGGCAGGTATTCCCAGGATACCCAAAACCTTCAACCATTTCCGATCTCTGAGGAAACTTCTCGGGTCCAGTCGATCGCTCCCGAGTGACAAGAGACGGTACAACCAGATTGGTCGCCTTCCAGAACGTACACTCTGGACAAATCCCCGTCTCATGACCAAGTAAATCTCGGCAACGACTATGGCAATGTAAACATTGTAAAACAACCCCATATAAGCCATGACGGAAGTGGGATTGAAGTAGAGCAGGACCATATACATCCGTTCAGGATGACCCGCATCGAGCACGATGAGGGCCCCACCCAAGAGCAGACATCCCAAAGCTTGAACGAGAGCGGCGGGCCCCGCTTCTTCCAACTGCTTCACCCCAAAGACATAAATCAGGGTTGAAATGAGGAACGACCCTGCCGAAAGGCCCAAGAAAAAGATATACCCAGATACCCAGATTCCCCAAGGCACGAGTTGTGTGGTTCCCTCGTCAATGGGGCCGTTAATGAATTTAGCCCCAATTTCCCATAATCCGACCGCCGTCGCGATGATGAGCACTATGTAGCCGATCA
>CAINUH010000539.1 GCA_903853735.1 uncultured Desulfomonile sp.
AAAAACAACGACTCCATGACAAAAGGATTAGCCACAATGGTTGAAGCACGCCTCTTAAAAGAGCGTGGTATGCTGAACCGTAGGCAAATAAGGATCCTGAACGACTACCTGGTTGGGTTGGAAAGGAATGACCCGGAGAGTATGGACCCTCCGGTTCCCGCCGAATTGGAGGCTTCAATTCGCATCAGAAAGCGTTCCACCTGGCTTCCTTGGGAGGCCGAGGCCATTCGCAAGATCGATAGATGGCGGGAGGATGTTGTGTGCATTGTTCGGATTTGGGCTGGAAACCATGGCGTTACAGAAAGGCCAAAATGTTTGGCGCGCCGATTAAGGCAATCCGTTTAACCACAGCGTCGAATTCTCAAAAAGTTGGCCGGTTGGGTCTATAGCGACTGTCGTACATATAGCCTCTTTGGCTCTGTGAATCGCCCCAGCCCCGCTTGGCATACTGGGTTAGGGGGTTTTGTTCATGAAGCAAACCCGTCATTCGGACAGAATTTTTGGCAAATAGTCTGGTATGCTGAAAGAGCGACTTCCGACGACACATTTCTTGTCTGCACATACATGACGGAAGTGCAAATCAATTCCTAAGAAACTTGTACGGAAGCTTCACAACCCCTAGTCCCTATTCACTTGGTTCTTCCTTCCTCCCGGATCTCATCAAATACTACCCATAGCTTCCAATGAACATCCTCACACAAATCCGCCACCTGCTATACCAGTATGCCGTCCAGCCATAAATTTATTCATGTGTCCGTCCTGACTGTTCGACGAGAGTCCTGAATTTCGCTGCCAGACGTATCGCTTCAGGATTGTGCCCCAGTTCTTCTACTGTAAAACGCATTTTTGTTACCCAGTTGGGATGTTCATGGGTGGTGCCGGGAAAGTTCTGTTGACGAACGTCCATGAACAGATCCTCTTGGCTTATGAGCGCGAGTTTGGAAGGGGTGTGCAAGATGAAACTCAGTACCGCCGTGTGGAGTTCGTCTGTGGGAAGGCCGGATTCCCAGGCGGCATGAGCGTTCTGTGCCGCCAGGAACCCGTCTCTCACAAGTCTTTCAATGATTTTTGCCTTGTGGCGAGTCCGTTCTTCCTTAAAGATACTCGCCTGTTCCTCCTGAATCATACCCATTTCCAGCCTCAATTCAATGTCGCGGTAGGACCAGAAGCCGGCAAGGGTTGGGAGGTCGTGAGTACTGATTGAGACGAGAGCACATTGTGGATAATCGGTATAAGAAAGCTGGTTTTCATAATTGTCTCTCTCAAAATAGAAAAGCCTATAGGAGAGGATCCCTTTTTCCATGAGCCTTTCTCTGAAATTAAAAGGAACCGTGCCAAGATCCTCCCCCACTATGACTGTGCGGCCGCGTTGACTCTCCAGGCAAAGCAAACTCAACAACTCATTCTCATAGTCCTTAACAAATACCCCTTCACTTGGTTTCTTTCCCAATGGTATCCAGAACAAATGATTTAACTGCATCACGTGGTCAATTCTTAAGGCGCCACCGTGCCTGCAATTTGTCTCAAGATTCTTTTTGAAGAGGTCAAAGCCTGAATTACACATTTGTTCTCTGTTCGCAGGAGCAAATCCCCAGTCCTGACCTTCCGGTGCAAACCCGTCTGGCGGCGCTCCAATACTAAAACCCTCATGAAAAAACATCTGCCACGCCCAGAAATCCGCGCCGTTTTTATCAACTGCCAGGGCCTGATCATGATAAAGGCCGATCTGCATTCCCTGCTGAATGGCATGTTCCTGGACGTTCCGTAATTGGACGTCTATCTGCCACTGAACGTAAATCCAGAAAAGAATTTCTTCACTGTGTTCAACTTCAAACCTTTGTACCTCCGGGCTCAACGGGTCGTGGAATGCCGTCGGCCATTGCCGCCACGTCACAGCGTTGGGAAGCTCGTCCCGAAAGTGTTCGTGTAGCGCACAGAAAGTCGCATACCTTTCCAGGTATGACCCCTCAGAGTCTCTATACCGTTGAAATTCGTTCCATCGAGAGCTGAAGCTCCGCGGTCTGAAATGAGTTTCAAGGAAGGTGTGAAACAATTCCACCAGTACGCTACGCTTGAGATCAGCCACCTCCTCGTAGTTCACATGATGTTCATCTCTGAGTCGCTTTATATGGCTTTGAGCCTCTGGGGAACCTACAAGGGCCTGAGCCTTTGGAGACCCTGCAAAATCTTCAATTCCGGGGATGTCCAGATAAAGGAAATTACGAAAGAGTCGGCTGGATGGCAGATAAGGACTGTTGTTGAAAGGTCGCTTGTTGAACAGGGCGTGGAGTGGGTTCAGGCCGACGAAATCAGCCTTCAAGTGATCCCTTGCCCAACTCACTATCTGTTTCAGATCTCGGAAATCTCCCACGCCCCAATTACTTTCGGATTTGACTCCATAGAGGGCGATCGCAATTCCGGCGATTTTCACGCCCGCTTCAAAGGCCGGCTGTTGGTAGCACTTGTCGGGACACGCTATGCACAAGAGATCAGAAAGGTATTTGGCTGGTCCCAGAGAGGTTTCTATTTGGAACCTATAGGTCCCAATATCAAGGATATCAGGAAATGGGAGCGAGATTCGGAGCAGCCCCTTGTCATTGTCCGACACAATTTTCACTTGGTGTGAACCGAGACAATACCTACGCTCCTCGACACGGCCAACGGCTTCTCTGATCACCACCGAACCGACCGATTCTGCCGGAACACTCTGATGTTCCCAGAGTGGGAGATAAGCCGAAATCTGGGTTGGAAGATTGCTGGTCGTCAACACCAGGACTTGCTGCGGGTTGAACGCTAACGCTATCCGATCATCGTCGAACCGTATGCCTTTAGCCCGCAGTATTTGTCGCGCAGTCCTCGGATCCGTATGGTGAATCTTGCCCTGGTTGTCAGTATAGTGAGGCTCGATTCCAAAGAAGCTCGAAAGAATTCTCATTGCCTCATAAGTAGCTGTCAATCTTCACTCCTCCCCAATCGTCTTTATGAATCGAGGATCCTATCTCAACAGAATTCTCTATTGCGAAATTCCATAAGTTCTGAGGCAATTGCCTGGAAACATTTTTTTGGAAATAATGAAATTCAGGTCCTACGCAGTGCGTTGGGTCTCGGTGAGCCAAGAGCATAAGCTCTGTGTGGCCGTCCCCAAGTCTGTAGTCGCTCATGTTGAAGATCGAAACGTGATATCGCAACTTAGTGGCTGATGAGCGACGAAAAAATGCGGTGCCCAGGTTTTTCGTTGACTGACGAACCTCTTAACAGGTAATCATGACAAAAGAAACATATTACAAGATTACCGGATGGACAAATTCTGAAAACGTCAGCAGGGACCGGAGACGACTCTGTCCCATTTTCCCGGATCCCGAGACACGGGAGATCTTATATGGACTTTAAGCTTACCGATGAGCAGCGCCTCATAAGAAAGGCGGCCCGAGATTTCGCCGCCAAGGAACTAGCCCCCAACGCGAGGTATTGGGAAGATACTTCTACTTATTCAAGAGAAACCTTCGATAAGATGGGCCAACTTGACTTCACGGGACTTTACGTGCCGGAAGAATTCGGAGGTACCGGAGTGGGCCGGTTGACTGCGGCAGTGATTTTCGAAGAGTTGGCCAAAGGCTGCTTTGCCACCGCAGTGTACGTGAGCGTTCACAACATGGTTACCAATCTGATCTATCAGTATGGTACCAACGAGCAAAGAGAGAAATGGGTTAGGCCTCTGGCCCTGGGTGACGCACTAGGCGCCTATTCTTTAACCGAAGCCGAAGCTGGTTCCGATGCAGCGGCATTGAGCGCATCCGCAGTCAAAACAGACGGAGGATATGTGGTCAACGGAACCAAGCTTTATGTTACCAGCGGGGAAGTTGCCGATATTTACGCGGTCATGGTTCGTACTGATGAAACCCAAAAACAAAAGGGCATCAGTGCTGTGATTGTGGAAAAGGGAACGCCTGGTTTTTCCTTCGGACCCCATGAAGCCAAAATGGGCATGAACGCGAGTCCCACCACTGAACTTCATTTCAATGATTGCTTCATTCCTTCCGAGAATCTTCTGGGGGAAGAAGGCAGGGGTCTTAACATGGCCCTTACTGCATTGAATGGGGGCAGGGTAGGTATAGGGGCTTGCGCCACAGGATTGGCTCAACAAGCCCTCGACTATGCGCTGAACTATGCTAACAAGCGTCAGCAATTCGGGAAGTCCATTATTACCTTTCAAGGACTTCAGTTCCTCGTGGCGGATCTGGCAACCGATATTGAGGCTGCAAGAGTAATGGTATACAGGGCGGCATGGCTGATGGACCTGGGTGAGCCCAGCCTCATGGAAGCCGCCATGGGTAAACTCCTGGCGACCGATACAGCAATGCGCGTTACAACAGAGGCAGTTCAGATCCTTGGTGGTTACGGGTATATGAAGTCCTATCCGGTGGAGATGTACATGCGATTCGCCAAAGTGGCTCAAATCTTCGAAGGAACAAACCAAATCCAGCGAGTTGTCATCGCACGCGAACTAACCAAATATAAAGGTGGCAAGAGACCGGACTCTTACTGACCCAAAAGACCTTGTCGAAAATGTCTCCAGATCGTCCAGGTTTTCTCAATTTGCAAATGTGAAATATCTCCGGTTCTCACCAGAGAGCCTTTGGAAGACTTATAATTTAAATCTCGCAGGAGAGGCTATATGGCAAAAAAATCCGATCGTGTCCTTGGTGTTGGTGACAGAATCCGAGAGATGAGAAAAAAGTTAAACGTGGATCTTAATCAACTTTCGGAAAAAACAGGATACGCCGCCGACTACCTCAAGGAGATAGAAGAAGGTACCATAGCGCCACCTGTCGGCGCATTAATTCAGATTTCCAGGGCACTTGCAATAGACTCGGCCACTCTTCTTGCAGAAGAGAAAAAAATAGAGCGCCGAAAAAGTTATCGTAAACGAACCAAAGCTTATTCGTACAAAAGCTTGACTCCGGACGCAGAAGACAAACACCTGTGGGCCTATCTTATTACTCTGGACCCCAAGAAAGCTCACGACATGGTTGAGTACAAGCACGAAGGGGAGGAATTCGTCTATGTGCTTGAAGGCAGAGTAGAAATTCAGGTCGGCCAAGAGCCTAATATCTTGAAGAGAGGATCCAGCCTTCACTTTAATTCAGGAACCGCACACAACCTAAGAAACCTTAGTTCGAAGATATCCCAACTATTGGTGGTAGTTTACACTCCTTGAATCGTTGAGCGTATCAGGCACAGAATTGATTTGAACCGGCCTACAAGGAGTGTCCGTCCCGGTCCGGCATGGGCAGACTTTCGGCAGACACATAAATCGTTTCGGGAATAGCCGGAACCTTTTGTGGATATGTTTGTCTCAATACACAGGGGTTATGTGACAAACGAAATCGCATGGTCTCTTATTCAATGCATCTTGGCAGCCCTTGCGTCGAGACCGGTGAAGAGTTCCTACGCACTATAACCCATATCCATACCTCCTTTCACGCCCCGAGCCCCTCTCGGGGCTTTTTTTTTTATATACTCTCTGTTAAGGTCTGGTTATGGACAGATAGGCAGCAGATTTGGCTGAATGGCTTGACGATCACTTTCCCGTTCCAGGGAAAATAGACTCCCCTTAGACCGATCGTGTCGGACTAGGGGTGTTACAGGAGGCGTCATGAGATTGGCCGGCAGGGCAGCGGTGGTTACCGGTAGCAGCAGAGGGGTAGGGCGCAACGTTGCTCTGGCTTTTGCTGCTGAGGGCGCGGATGTGCTTGTTAATTACACCTCCAAGGAGGCAGCCGCTCAAGATGTGGTTGAGCAGATCCGGGCCATGGGTCGAAAGTCTTTCGCGGTGCGTGCCGACGTGGCATCCAAGGCAGAAGTCGAGAGCATGATGGTAGCGGCCAAGGAAAACTTCGGCCGCCTGGACATTGTAGTGAATAACGCCGGTTTCACGCAACCGGCCATGTTGCAGAAGATGACCGAGGAACAGTGGGATGCAGTTTTGAACGCTCATCTAAAGGGCCCCTTTCTCTGCATTCAATCGGCTTTCAAGTATTTCCAGGAGCAGAATTACGGAAAAATTATTAACGTAAGTTCAGTAGCAGGGCTCGTAGGAACGGTAGGCCAGGTGAACTATTCGGCGGCAAAAGGGGGCATACTGAGCTTGACCAAGAGCGTTGCAAGAGAACTGGCACGGTACAATGTGTGCGCGAATGTGATCTCTCTCGGGATAGTTGAGACCGACATGACCGAAAAAATTCGGTCTGATGAAAAACTGAAAGAGATTTACATGAACCGTATTCTGCTGAAGCGCTTCGGCAGTGCCTCCGACATCGGTCCGGCCTTTGTCTTCCTCGCGTCGACTGAATCCGATTACATCACGGGACAGCTATTGTGCGTCGACGGAGGTTATGGAATGATCTAACCGTAGCCCGGTGCCTCGGCGGCGGTGTCCAACGCCGTGGTTGTTAACGGAATCACGATAGGGATGCAGCACAGGCTACGATACCTGGGGCGGATGCCGTATTCATGGAGACCATAGGTGGAGTAGCAAGGATTCACCTTTTTGCAAGTTGAGGCGCGCTACTCGATTCGGCTTTCTCGATGAAATGGCTTTTAAGAACGTTTAATAGACTAGAGGTGGCCGCGGTTTTTTGTTACCGCGGCCGCTAAAATTTGCACAGGTGAAGTAATCGCTTGGCCATGGATCACGATCTTTAGTCACTGGCGAGTTGGTGGTGAAATCAGACGGGTAAGACGGGGGTAACAAGAGAGTCGGAATGGGCCGAAACCGAATCGAACATGTTTGTAAGACCAATGTTCCAGCACATAAAAAAGCCTTGACTTGGTGTCGAGCTTCTGCTAAAAATTTATTCATACGACTAACTTTCTGAATGAATTAACCTAACGTGGGCCGAAAGAAGGAGTCATCACCACCTAGACATGTTCTGGTGGTGAGCAGGAGACAGCCTTCGAGGAGTAATCAGGGTTGGGCAACCAATCCACAAAAGGCGGCAGGACAGGTGTCAAGGAAAAAAACACTTGACATTCCGCGGCTGATTTGATACCAAAAATACATTCCGGGCTTTATCGGATTTTTATCCGGGAATGTTTTTACGGGTCTCCCGAACGATGGTCGGGAGGAACTGTTGAAAGGAGGATTGAGGGTATGGTTAAACGTTTGTTTCTTCTGAGCCTATTGGTTCTCGCATTGTGCGGCGCCAGCGTGGTAGTATCCTTCGCCGGCGGACCTGGCGGCGGCGGTCAGGCATATATGCCGCCACCTCCAACGATCCCGCCGCTGTGTGGGCCGGTCCAGACCAAGTATTCGATGGTCAAGGAGGTTATCACCCCGATACCTGCTCAGTTGAGGCGGGTCAGGGTGGTTGCACCGTATCTGGCGGGAGTAGCATGGCCCCGCAAGCCGCTGGCATTCTTTGCGAATCCCCAGACTTTTCCTGCTTCAATTGGAACTGGTCGTTATGAGTGGCTGGTGCCAATCGTGTCTGAAATCAAGAATGAGCATTTCGACACCGTTATGGATCCGTGCTGCAAGACCCACAAAGTGCCTCGCTGCGTATGGGTGAAGGCTAATTACATCAGGCCGACTTGCCCGCCTGCGTGTGGGCCACCAGCGTGTGGGCCAGTGCCTATGGCGCCGCCGCCCCCCATGCCGGTCAAGGTGACGAAGTAAGGTTGCTGCGAGAGGCCAAAAAAAAGGAAGAGTTCCTAAGATATAACGAATTGTCGAAAGGAGGATTAGGGCATGGTTAAAAAGATAGGAATTCTCGGATTCATCCTGGTCGTCGTAGCCGCGGCGGGTATGGTGTGGGCCGAGACATATACGGGGTCGATTCCAGCTCCTCAACCGATGGTGACTCCTGCAGCAGCTCCGCCTGCTTGTGTGGGTGCGGCATGTCCGCCGCCGCCAAAGGTGAAAGCGGCCCCGGCGAAACTTAGAACATCCATCCAGGTGAAAATGCAATATCCGGAACCGATGCCGCCCCCACTGGCTTGTGGACCGATCGGCTGTGGACCACCTCCAATTCCCGTGGCGGTGCCTATGTGGAGATTCATAGTTCCCTGGCCTCCCTTCGTTTACTATCTGCCTGTAGACTAGCGGAAGGTAAATCGAACACAAAAAAGCCCCCATCATGGGGGCTTTTTTGTTCAATTAAGCCCCTCCCATGACTATTATCCCAGCAATTGATCTGAAAGACGGCAAATGTGTCCGCCTGAGGCAGGGACGGTTTGATTCGGTAACCGTATTTAACGATGACCCGGTCTCTCAGGCGCAACGATGGGAAGCCTCCGGCGCGGCGCGTATCCACGTGGTGGACCTCAACGGATCAGTGCAAGGCAAACCCGTCAATTTGGCCTATGTGGAAGAGATTGTAAGAGCGGTGCGCGTTCCTGTCCAGGTGGGGGGAGGAATTAGAGACCGGCCAACGATTCTCACGCTCCTCGACATAGGCGTAGACACGGTAATTCTAGGAACCCTGGCCGCAAAAGAACCTGAAAAGGTCTTGGAATTCCTGGAGTTGTTTCCTGGCCGATTAGCCATAGGAATTGACGCCAGGTCAGGGTTTGTAGCCGTTGAAGGTTGGGAGGAGTCGACTCAAATCCTGGCGTCTGAGCTTGCAGCCCGTTTTGATTCGGCCGGCCCAGCTTCGTTTGTATACACTGACATTGAACGGGACGGGATGATGAAGGGGCCCAATATAGAAAGCACGCGAGAATTTGCCGGAAGCACTCGTACAAACGTGATCCTGTCGGGAGGAATTTCAGAATTGGCTGATGTGGCCGCCGCGCTGCCACTTGAACATGTGGGCGTGAAAGGTATTATAATAGGAAGAGCCCTTTACGACGGCAGAATTGATCTGCGGGAAGCCCTTGAAATGGCGGAGAAAATGCAGTAATGCTCGCTAAGCGAATTATTCCGTGTCTGGATGTTAAGGACGGCCGAGTTGTCAAGGGCGTTAATTTTGTAAACTTTCGCGACGCCGGTGACCCGGTAGAAAACGCCCGATACTATGATGTCGAAGGGGCAGACGAGTTAGTCTTCCTGGACATCACTGCGTCACACCAAAAGCGCAAAATAATCCTTGAAGTTGTGGCCAGAACTGCGGAAGAAGTGTTCATGCCGCTTACAGTGGGTGGGGGAGTGAGGACTACGGCAGATATCAGGGAACTCCTGAATGCGGGAGCCGACAAGGTCTCCCTCAACACCGCCGCGGTTCAGAATCCTGATATTATCAGGGAATCCTCTCTGATGTTCGGAAGTCAGTGCATAGTTGTCGCGATAGACGCAAAACGAACTGGAAACACTCCGTCAGGCTTCGAAATCTCGATACACGGCGGGAGGACCATGACAGGAGTTGACTGCCTGGAATGGGTCCGCAAGGTTGAAGACCTCGGCGCAGGAGAAATACTTCTGACCAGTATGGATGCTGATGGAACCAAGGACGGGTACGATATCCCGATGACTCGAGCGGTAACGGACATCGTGGGAATTCCCGTGATCGCTTCGGGAGGGGCCGGAACTCAGGAACATTTGAGAGATGCGGTCTTAAAGGCTAATGCTGACGCAGTCTTGGCTGCCTCCATCTTCCACTATAGGGAGATTCCTATCAGGGAACTTAAGAAATTTCTCGAGGCGGAGGGCATTCCGGTAAGACTATGATGCCAATGTCTCAACCCGAGCCGGCGAGGCGTTTGAGACAATGAATAACCAATTCCAACAACCTCCGGGACCATCACTCTTAGCGTAGACTCGGGGAAAGTGGAATTCAACATCTCCATTGAAATCAAAGGTTTTTCGAGCCGAATTTTCCGTCTGCATTTCTGTTTTTTTCAGCGGGGAATGGCTTATGCAACGTTGTACCTTCATTCCCCCAACGGAATTCCCCGTTTGACGTCCTGATCATGAACTATCATGAATTTTCAGACATCGTCGTCGAGAGTCAAACCTTTCTGGAACTTCCTGCTGTTCTGGAAGAGGTTGGATCTTATGCTTGCTCTGAGTCCGGAAGGAACCAAATCTTATCAGCCTTACCCGAAAACGACTTTCAGGTCATAAAGGCGAACCTCGATCTGGTTTCCGAACTTCAGGAGATGGTACGGCTGTCCGGACCTTTGGAACTGAGCAATCTCTTGCCCATGGAGAACTTGTTTCAAAGACTGGAAAATCAATCGACCATGCTGAACCCAGAAGAGATCCTTGCGGTCCGGGATCTTCTTGTCATCAGTGACAATGTATTGGAAAAACTAGAAAGCCTGGATGAAAGGCTTGCGCACCTGAAGGGTTTCTCCGTCGAAATCACCTCGCTCGGTCTGTTAAAAAAAAACATACTTCGTACAATTGACGAGCACGGCGGGGTGAGACCCGATGCAAGTCCGGAGCTTATGCGCATTCATTCACGAGGACGAGCAGCGCGTGAACTCATGATCAAGCGTCTGGATGGGTTCGTGCGTGACAGAGACCTGGCCCGGATCGTCCAGGAAGATTACGTGACTCTGCGTAACGACCGCTATGTGATACTGCTGAGACCGGAGTTCCGAGGTTTGTTGGACGGCATTGTCCATGACCACTCGCGTAGTGGCGCATCCGTTTACGTCGAACCTTTTCAAGTAGTAGAACTCAACAATCAGATAGCTTCTCTCGTTGATGAAGAGACCGCGGAGATCCGCGAAATCCTCAAGAGGTTGACTAATGATATACGCGCAGAAATCTCTGCGCTGATAACGAATTTCAAAGCGCTCACTTTGCTGGACGCGTTTCAGTCGAGGGCGTTGTACTCCATAGCCACGTCATCCATATATCCAGAGTTGGTTCAAGAGGGCTTTCGAATCTTGGGCGCTCGCCACCCACTACTCCTCGCCGACGGGCAATCTCACGTGGTACCTATGGACGTCATACAAGATTCTTCCACTCTTGCCACCATTATCAGCGGGGCAAATATGGGCGGTAAAACCGTTGCGCTCAAGATTGCAGGTCTGTTTCCTCTGATGATCAAGTGTGGAATTTTGATACCGGCCTCCGAGGGAACCAAAATTCAGCCCTTCAATCGGGTCATGGCGGACATTGGGGATGACCAGAATGTACGGTCGAGAATTTCGTCGTTTGCCGGCCACATGCTCCGCATCAAGGCAGTCCTCAAGAAAGCATCTCCAGGAGATCTGGTACTACTTGACGAGATTGGCGGGGCTACGGACCCTGAAGAAGGGGCGGCTTTGGCTATGGCTATCACCGATGAACTTATTCAGAGGGGAACCAGCACTATAGTCACCACACACCACACTCATCTCAAGGCCTATGCCATGGCGCGTCCTCAGGCCAAGAATGTTAGCGTGGAATTTCATCCCCACACTTTGCAACCCACGTTCCGCCTGTTATACGACTTCCCTGGAGAATCTCATGCCATTTTGACCGCCGAGCGCATCGGTCTGGACCAGAGCGTTGTGGACTCGGCAAAGCGTTACGCGGAAAGGTCGGCAGGAGGCAGCACCAGGCTGTTGCAAGAGCTGAAGGAGAAAATCACTCAAACGGAAACACTACGGCAAGATCTGGAAGAAAAGAAGACCATTCTCGATGAAGAACTCCGAGACATTCAGTCCCAAAGAACTGACATTGTTGAGACGTTCCGAAAACAGTGCCTCAGTATGATTCGTAAGGCTGAGACCCAGATATCGGATATTCAAAAATCCTTGAAAAGCGGAGCCATAAAACATCGTGTTAAGCCGCGTGACGACCTCAAAAGAATCAAGGAAGAGATAGTCCACGCTCTGGGCTCTCCCTTAGAGAACCTCTCTCAAATCCCAGGACCGGGCGCAACAGTGAGGATTGTCACGCTTGGGAGGCAAGGAAGGGTTACAGCCGTCTTAGATAACGGACTCGTGGAAGTCGCGGTAGGCAATGTGACAGTGAAAACCCACGCATCGGACACAGAAATGGTTGAGTCTTCGGTCGAGGAAAAAAATCCTTCAAAAAAGGAGCGTATTGGAATAGATATCCCCCTTACCAATCCCAGATGGGAGGTGAAAATCATCGGCCTGCGGGTTGATGAAGCAATCCCTGTAGTTGAAAAAGCTATTGATGAAGCGATTTTGGGCGGTCTGACGTCGATAAATATCATTCACGGTAGGGGGACTGGACGCCTGAAAAAAGCAGTCAGAGAGTACTTGGCTGGGTGTGTCATGGTGCGCGGGTTCCGAGGAGGTGATCCTAACAGCGGAGGCGAGGCTGTAACTATTGTTGAACTTGCTTCCTAATAGGCGCGCGATAAGGATTGTCTCGCTTCTGAAGGCAGATCATGGTAGCTCTTTCCCGCAGCAGTTGCTATGAAGTTTGGCCTACCTCAATGGTCTCCGACCACGTGGACAGGGGGGACGGCTAGCCGTGGACGCAACTTTCCGTCACTTCTCTATCTGTGTTGCTTTACCAAAAGCAAAGTGTTGCGATTTGACGTATACACTGCCGTTCACGGAAGCATCAGCCTGTTGTTGAGGTGACTCAGAGAGTCTCTCGGTTCCCTGAAGTAGGGAGTTACAATAAGAAAGCCGGATCATGCGTATCCCAGAATCAAAGATCGCTGAAATAGCTGCGGCAGCCGACATAGTACGGGTTATATCCGATTACGTGGACCTGAAGAAAGCTGGAAAGGATTACAGAGGAATCTGTCCATTCCATGGGGATAAGGACCCTTCCTTCTATGTGTCGCCCCAGAAAGGCATTTTTCACTGTTTTGGTTGCGCTGTCGGAGGCAGCGTGTTCAACTTCTTGATGAGAATGGAAAATGTCTCCTTCCTTGAAGCCGTCCGGATGGTGGCGCAACGGTACGGGATTCATTTCGAACTGGAAGGAGGCAAGGCCAAGGTTGAAGACAAAGAGCGGTTCCTTGCCGCCTTAGAAGCCGGACAGTCGTATTTTAAAACCAGCCTGGGCTCTAACGACGCGGCTCAGCAGTATCTTATCAATCGTGGGATTCCGCCTGAATGGACCGAGCGCCTCGATCTGGGGTTTGCTCCCGATTCCTGGGACGGGATTCACAGCTATCTGAGAACCCACGAAATCAATTCGGGGGATGCCGTGTCTGTGGGTCTCGTTCGGGAGCGGACCGGTGGAGGTTACTACGATTATTTTCGCTCCAGAATTATGATCCCCATTCGGAACCTCAACGGGCAGGTCGTAGGATTTGGAGGACGCATTCTTGGAGATGGAGATCCGAAGTATCTGAATTCTCCGGAGTCTGGGATTTTCAGAAAGAGAAATATCCTTTACGGTCTGGATTCTAGCCGGGAGGGGATTAGAAGAGAAGGGTATGTCATCTTAGTTGAAGGCTATTTTGATCAGATCTCTCTCAGGATCAGAGGAGTCGAAAACACCGTCGCTCCTCTTGGGACAGCGTTAGGGGTGGAACAGATAAGGCTGATCAAGAGATTTTGCGGAAAAGTCACGACCGTTTTCGATTCCGACGAAGCTGGATTGAGGGCCCTCAAGAGGTCTATCCCTTTATTCCTTGCAGCAGAAATGGAACCTTCGTGCTTGATCCTCGATGAAGATAAGGACCCCGATGAAGCAATAAGAAGGTTGGGTGTCGAAGCTTTTCGTAAGCTGTTGGATCGAGCCGTTCCCATGATTAATTTTTTCTTGGAACACCTGAAATCTCAGTACGACGTCAATACTATTCATGGGAGAAATCTGGCTCTCGAAGAGTGCCTACCTATCCTCAGGGAGGTTGCCGATTCGAAGGAGCGAGATTATTTTATTGAGAGATTGTCCTCAAGGATCAGAATCCGTGAGGATCGGCTGCTTCGACTCCTAAAGGAAGCTCCTAGGCGTCACTACCAAAAGAGTTCAAGAAGTTCGGGGAAAACCCTCTTTGATTTTCCTGCGGATGAAAGAAACGTTGTGAGGGGCATGTTGCTCATGGACGGGGTCATCGAGCGGGTTGTAAAAAGTGGGCTGATAAAAAACTTTGAAGACCCGGTTCTGGCTGAGCTTGCAGGGCGGATCATAGCATTGAGGGAGCAGACAGGAAAGTTTGAAGCATCTGATTTGCTCAATTCCTTGGATGATCACGATCTTGCCTCTATTGTGGCTACATGGATGAAACCTCGGCCTGAAGAGGATGATTTGAGACCTGAGGTCGATGGCGCGCTGACCGTAGATGAATCGCTGGATTACATAAGGCTGCGGTCGTTCGAGAGACGTAAAGTCGAAATAAAAGAAAGAATGAAAAAGTGCGCTCCAGGAGAAGAAGAATATAACCTCTTGGCGCAAGAACTTTGGTCCATTGGCAGGCGCCTGCACCGGTAATCTGTGCATAGAAAACAACAACAAGGAGAAGTCGTTTTATGACCGATACAAAGGCTTCATTGGAGTTTAAAGAACTCTTCGATCTCGCTCGAAGCAGGAGGTACCTGACTTACGATGAGATTAATGAACAGCTTCCCTCCCATGTGGTCGGCGTGCCGCAGATAGATGAACTTCTCATCAGAATCATGGCGGATTACAACGTGGAGCTTGTCGCTTCAGAGAAAAAAATCCCAATTTCGGAAAAGAAAATCAGAACCCATGACGATGAGAAACCCGAGGAGGAAGAGGATGACGAAGAGATTTCCTCGGATCCCGAATCTGTGGTTCGAGGAAACGATCCGGTAAAAATGTATCTCCACGAAATGGGGTGTGTCTCCCTGCTTACTCGGGAAGGTGAGGTAGAAATTGCTAAAAGGATCGAACAGGGCGAGCAGCAAGTTTTCAGCGTAATTATTGAATGCCCGGTGACCATCAAAGAAGTTCTGGCTTTAGGAGACAAGCTACAGAAAGGTACCATTCGGCTCAAAGAGGTGATTCGGGGTTTTGAGGAAGAAGAAGTTCCCGATGGGGATGATTCTACCCATGTGGAAAGAGTTCTCAAGCTTATTGAAGAAATGAAAGAATATGAAGCCAAGTACCAGAGTCTCTTAGCCAAACGGAATTCCCTCGGACCGGTTCCTGACGAAACCCGATTCAAGCAGGTCGAAGAAGAGGTGACAACGTGCCGCGAACAGGTTGTAACCTGCCTTCGCAACATTAATCTGGCCGGCAACATGATTGAACATATAGCCGGCAAGCTGAAGTTTCTGGTCCAGAAACTCGAAGCCGGTCGTGACGAATTGTGGGCTGCCGAGTACGAGCTGAAAATGCCGGTCGATAAGGCACAGGAGAAGATCAGATTTCTTAAGGGTCTAATAGAAGAGAAAAAACCCATTAAAAAGTACACGAATCTCTCGCCTCACAGGCTCCTGGAACTTGAGAAAAAGCTTGAAAATGGTTTACGCAAGATACAGAAGCTTCGAGCGGAAGCAGGCATGGACGAAGACAACCTGGTGCGAGCCCTCGAGTCTTGCCGTCAAGGTGAGTACTTGGCCAGAAGAGCTAAGAGTGAGCTTGTCCAAGCCAATTTGCGACTGGTGGTGAGCATCGCCAAGAAGTATACAAACCGTGGCCTGCAGTTCTTGGATCTCATTCAAGAGGGCAACATAGGCCTCATGAAAGCTGTCGACAAATTTGAGTACCAACGTGGCTATAAGTTCAGCACCTATGCTACGTGGTGGATCAGGCAGGCGATAACGAGGGCCATAGCGGATCAGGCGCGAACCATACGTATCCCAGTACACATGATAGAAACCATCAACAAACTGATTCGGACGTCCAGGTATTTGGTCCAAGAATATGGCCGCGAGCCGACTCCAGAGGAAATCGCCGATAAAATGGAATTCCCTCTCGAAAAAGTGAGAAAAGTTCTCAAGATTGCCAAGGAACCTATATCTCTTGAGACTCCCATTGGAGAGGAGGAAGACTCTCATCTGGGAGATTTCATCGAGGACAAGAAGATATTGTCCCCTTCAGAAGCTGTTGTGGGTATGAGCCTGACTGAGCAGACTCGCAAGGTGTTGGCCACCCTTACTCCCAGGGAAGAGAAAGTACTGCGTATGAGGTTTGGCATCGGCGAGAGGGCTGATCATACGCTTGAGGAAGTGGGTCAGGACTTTGATGTCACGAGAGAACGGATACGGCAGATCGAGGCCAAGGCCTTGAAAAAACTGCGCCACCCCTCACGCAGCAAACGATTGCGTCCGTTCATTGAAGGCTGAGGCGGCCTTGACCGGACTTGCGTCCCCAAAAAGGTGAAATTCGTCGGTGACCTCATATTCACAGGACATGCCCAAGTTAAGACCTGTAGAGCCGATGCAATTGTCGGTGCAAGGCAGGCAGGTAATAGCTCTCAAAGATCCATTGCAATTGACGGAAAAGATGCTTTTTGTTCGTCGGGATGCCCTGCCGTTGTTGGCCATGCTGGACGGTAAGCACTCTTTGAGAGATATACAGGCGAACCTGACGGCAAGAGCGGGCCGGATCGTATTTCTTGATGAAATCCAGGCCATATTGGCACAACTCGACGAGTCCTTCTTGCTTGAAGGAGACCGGTTCAAGAATGCCTTTCGGCAGAGAACGGAAGCTTATCGTCAAATGCCTTTCAGGCCTTTTTCACATGCCGGCAAGAGTTACAAGGCAAATCCTATTGAACTTAGAAGCGAACTCAGTTCTTTCTTTGAACCCGTCAACGGAGGCCCAGGACACCCGAATTTTTTTTCAGACCCGAGACGTCCGGTTGGCATTGTTGCTCCCCACATAGACATACGGGCTGGAAGCAGAAGCTTTGCCAGTGCTTATCATGCGCTTGCCTCAGGACAGCCCTCAGATATTTATGTCATTTTCGGCACTGGTCACGCAGGAGTGGAAGCCCTGTTCACTGCCTGCTCTTTGGACTTTCAGACCCCACTGGGCATTTGTCACACGGACCGCGAACTTCTGGATCTGCTCTCGGAAGAAATGGGCCAAGACGCGGCTTCCGAAGAAATGCTTCACGCCACTGAACACGTCATAGAGTTTCAATTGGTATTTCTTCAGTACATGTTTTCGGATCGCCATCAGCTTACCATTCTCCCGGTGCTATGTTCGTTTTCGCATCATATTTTTGACTCACATGAATTACTTAGTGAGCAGCGGGAGACATTCGAGCTTTTTTGTAGAGCCTTGAAACAGGCTTGCCGAAAGAGGTCAAAATCAGTCTGTTTCGTCGCAAGCGCCGACCTTGACCATATCGGTCCTCGTTACGGGGATCATTTCGTGCCTCACCGGGGGACTATAGAACAGGCATTGGGAAAAGACGCCGAACTGCTCTATGCTCTGGAGCGAATGGACGTAAACTATTTCATCAGCGGTGTGGCCAAAGACGGCGACGCGAGACGCATTTGCGGTTTCTCGCCCATCACAGCCATGATGCACTGCATGGAGGCTCACGAAGGCAAACTCCTGAGTCTCGACTATGCCCAAGTCGATGACAGGAGTTCGTTCGTCAGTTTCGCATCAATGATCTTTCATTGAAATTAGTCCCCTTAGTCCTGCTGAACAGGTCTTGCGCCAGTCTCAATCGCAACAAACAACCACACAAGTAATATTGTCAGTTCCGCCCTTCTGGTTGGCGCGCTCTACCAGACGTTTGCAGGCGTCCTCGGGTGAAGGAGCTTTGAGCACAATGCTCAGCAGTTCTGGGTCGGCGAGCATTTCCGTTAGCCCGTCCGAACACAAGAGAATACAGTCGTTTTCCTCTACCGAGTGCTGAGAGACGGCAGGCTGGATGCCGTCTTTTGTCCCCAGCGCCATGGAGACCACGTGACGCATTGGATGAAACCTCGCCCGGTCAGGGGCGATCAAACCTTCGGCTACCCATTGAGCTACCAATGAATGGTCTTCAGTAAGTCGGATGATGTCGTTCGATCTGATAAGGTAAGCCCGACTGTCACCCACGTGTCCGATCCAGACCAGATTTTCTCTAAACAACGCCACCACAACAGTCGTCCCCATGCCTTTCCAAGCGGGCACATGTTCAGACATAGCCCAGATGACTTCGTTAGCCCCGAGAAGAGCTTCCTCAATAATAACAAAGATGTCTTCAGAGAGGTCAAGTCCGGCTTTCGCCAGCTTTGAGACCTCCCGGACCGCCAGGTCACTCGCAACTTCACCAGCATTGTGCCCACCCATGCCGTCGGCAACTATGAACAGTCCTGATACTCCGTCTACAAAAAGGTTGTCCTGGTTGGCGCTCCTCACCATACCAACGTGCGTTTGATATCCAATTCTCAAGTTCCTGTTCATGGATCACAGCCTGGAAAACCGTCTCCGTTGACGGTTCCTGGAATTACGGAAAGCAACCCACCACATATTTCAATCACGGCCCGGTAATATAAGCTCCTGCTTGATGAACGATTGTACCGAGTTCATGCTTATGATCCGGAGCCCCAAGGCTCGCCGCAGCAAACCACTCAAGCGTACTTCAGGACGACAGATCCTGGTTCAGTAACATTCTACCATTGCCATTTCCGACTTTCCATCGTTTACCACACTCGAACACTATCTGTTCGTGGGTACAAGATTCCACACCCAGGAACAAGTTGCTCAAATTGGTGACATAAATGACCAGGGCTTGACACCCTTGGCGATAACCGTTAAGACGGCATCTCAGCACGGATGTTCCCGGCCGCGGGGATTTCCGTCTTATTTTTTTGCGGAGGATCTTATGGAAATAGTGGCTAATATTCCCAGTCCGGAGGAGTGTGCGTCCTGGATCCTGGAATACAGCGGCAACAAATTTGAGCCTGAGATTGCTCAGGATCTGTGGCTGAACATATTACAAAACAAGTGGTTCTTGTCGGAAAAGCTCGGTCGGGACGTGGGCATAAAGGTTGCCTGCCTGGATCTCATAGAAAACACCGAATCAATAGCAGGGGAATTGCGGGACAACGAGAACGCCCGCATTCTGAGAAATCTCGGTGCCAGAATGGTGGATCGTTCAGTATGGGACACCATTTCAGAATCCCAGCCTCCGAAAAAGATTGTTAAGCGACGGATTATTCTGCCGCTTACCGAGGTGGATCTCGCACTCAAGCACGGCGTAGTGCCTCACAGGACAATAATCTTCTTCGGACCGCCGGGTACCGGCAAGACTCATTTTGTCAGGGCTATAGCAGGCATTCTGCAGTGGTGGTACATCGAAGTCAGTCCCAGCGATCTCATGGCTGATGGTCAAGACCGTATGGGACGTAATCTGAAACAACTGATGGAAGAAACGGCAAGTCTGGACGAAGCCGTCGTATTTATAGACGAATTCGAGGAAATTGCGGGAAATCGAGACCAAGCATCGCGCATAGACAAATCGATCACCAACGAATTTCTCAAGCAGGTGCCACTGCTCAAAAGACGGGCAGGGAAAATCCTCTTTGTGTGTGCAACAAACTACATTCGTGAACTCGACGCAGCACTCTTAAGGCCGGGCCGTTTCGATTGCATCATCCCCGTGGGAGGCCTGGACATTCAGGGCCGTCGGACCATTTTCGAATACTATCTTTCCAGGACAAATTACGGCGATGTGGACGTGACCAAGATAGTGTGCATGATGCCTCTTTTCACACCCGCTGATATAGAGTATCTGTTCCAGAAGGTTACCCAGGCTGCGTTCGAAAAAGAGTTGCAAACTGGAAAAGATTACAAGCTGACCACAGACACTTTCATGGAAATGGTGCCCAAAGTCAGGCCATCCCTAACTGAAGAGATTATCACGCAATTCGAGGCTGATTGTCGCGATTATACAAGATACTAAAGGGTTCGTGAGTAGAATTTCGCTACATGCTAAATTAGTCAGGAATTGGATCCGGCGCTTCATGAGTCTTGATACAGACTTTAGGATCCGGACTCCGAGGAACAACGAAGAATGAACCAATTACCGCGCATGTTGGTCTTCATTGTGTCACTCTTGTCATTCGCTCAGGCCTGTTGGGCCGACCAGCCCGACTCATTAATCGAGACTCAGGTTTTGCGCCTTCTGGCTACAAAATACTCGGGGTACTATCACAAGCCATGGAAAACTCCTGACTTCACTACAGTCAAAGGCAGCGCGTTCTTATTCAAAGATGACAAAAACTTTCCCGGGCAGAGAGGACTGATCCTGACCAATGCACACGCAGTTTCCATGGCACAGAGCATACGGGTCTCAAATGGTCGTGAGAAGAGACAATACAGTGTGTACCCGCTAGGAGTGTGCGATTCTGCGGATTTTGCCGTGCTCCGGATGGACCCCGGGGATCTGGCGGCTTACGAGCGCATCAACGGCCCGGTTATCCCGCTGGAACTCGGAGACAGCGACGTCCTTCGTGTAGGGGATAAAGTCACTGGATGGGGCTATCCGTTGGGTGGCGAGCGGCTCAGTAAGTCGGAGCAAGGGGAGATCAGCCGGATAGAAGTGAGCCAATATGCTTACTCGTTAGACCGCTGGCTCATGGTCCAGGCATCCCTCCAGCAAAATAGGGGTAATTCGGGAGGGCCGGTACTCAAGGATGGAAAAGTTGTCGGGATAGCGTTCCAGGGGATGCGGACAAGCGACAGAATCAATTTTTTCATTCCCATCAATCTTGTGAAAGATGTCATACCGGTCCTGAACAAGCAGGAAATGATTCCCCGCTGGGCATACGTGGTCCAGGCAATGTTTCCGAGACTAAAAGAATTCTACAATCTGGAACCGGACCAAGGAGGTGTCCTACTGGACTACATAACTCCAGGTGGAGGTCCTCACAAGTTCGGACTATTAAACAATGACATTCTGCTTGAGATAGATGGGCATGAAATAGATAACTACGGAGAAATTTACTTTTCACCTCTCGGTCAGAAGATTTATTTCGGGGAAATTTTGAACCGCAAAAAGGTGGGAGATCAGTTAGCGCTAAAGGTCATACGGGAGGGTAAGGTTCTGGAGATCAGGGGAGAAGTTACCCCAGGCCTGCCCAGGCTTGTGCCCAGGATCTTTACGCCGGCAAATTACTTTATTTACTGTGGTATTGGGTTTGTCGAACTGACACTCAATTGCATCGACAATCTTGGAAAATCAGGAGACATCTTTAGGGCCAAGTACCAGGACGAATTTCCAGAGGAACCGTACCACAAAATCGTGTTAATATCCGAGATATTTCCAGAATTCGGACTGGTAGACACTTCCACATATCTCAAGCGCGTAACAAAGATTGACGGCTACCCCGTGCTCAATGTCGAGAGCCTTTATAACACCATTGAGTCCCTGGCAAAAGAGGGTCGAAAAAGGGCGCTTCTCGAATTGGATGGCTGGGTTCAACTGCCTCTGGACCTGGAACGAGCCCGAGACCTCGATTCCACTGTCAAGGAGAAGTACGGAATACTCTACATGAAGACCCCCGGCAGATTCAGCAGGTA
>CAINUH010000540.1 GCA_903853735.1 uncultured Desulfomonile sp.
ACACGCCGTACGGGCTTCTCGGGTAAAAGGCAGTGGTTTCTGTTTGCGGCGTCTCCTGGACTAAGCCGTAAAGTTCACTTGTTGAGGCTTGGTAAAACCTGACCTTGTCCACAAGTTCAAGAATCCTGATGGCTTCCAGCAACCGCAATGTGCCCAGCGCATCAGAATTAGCCGTGTATTCCGGAGTTTCAAATGACACCTTTACGTGGCTCTGCGCAGCGAGATTATAAATCTCAGTGGGCTGGAACTGCTGAATGATACGAATCAGATTTGTCGAATCCGTCATATCACCGTATTCCAGTGTGAAATCAACATATTCTTCATGAGGATCTCGGTACAGGCTGTCAATCCGTTGAGTATTTATCAAAGAACTCCGCCTTTTGACCCCTTGAACCTCATATCCCTTTTTGAGCAGAAAATCGGCCAAATATGCGCCGTCCTGTCCTGTGACACCCGTTACGAGTGCTCGTTTGTTGTTAGGCATGGTAGTGTTCTCAACGTTCTTTAAGCTTGTTGTTAATCGTGGAAATCATCGGACCCGACTTTCGTTTACATCCGTAGATCTGAACCTTGATGATCGGTTTTCAATTGGTGCAAGACTGTAGTATCATAGGCGCTTAGCCAAGACAAGGAACGAACTCATATATGGTCCCCAGAATCGGTTTCAACATGTGGCCGTTTTCCAGTACGCGTGCTGGAGGTTCCTATTATTATGCGGCCAGCCTATTGCGAGAATTTGCACAGATTTGTCCTGATGAAACGCTCCTGCTTTATGATTAATTGACGCTGTTGATCCGCGCATTATGAGGGAACTATGGCAGACGCGAAAAACCCATTACCCACCATCTCCATCATTACGGCAGCCCTGAACGCTGAATCCACCATAGGAGATTGCCTGGCAAGCGTTGGGGCACAGCTTTGCCCGGCGCAGAACGTGGTCATAGACGGAGGCTCTACCGACGGCACAGCAGTTCTGGCAGCCAAGTTCGCACGACCTGGAGACATCCTTGTTTCAGAGCCGGACCGAGGAATGTACGATGCCCTGAACAAGGGGTTGGCTCGAGCCGAGGGTGACATCATAGGTATTTTGAATGCCGATGACTTTTATCCACATAACCGCATCCTGTCCATAATTGCAAATCAGTTTCGGGATGGAGAACTGGACGCATGCTACGGTGACCTGGTCTGTGTCTCCCGCAACGACAGAGCCAAAATCAAGCGCCACTGGGTGTCCTGCCCATACAACGACAAACTGTTCCTCCGAGGCTGGATGCCACCTCATCCCACATTCTTTTGTAGGCGCTCGTTGTACGAGAAGTATGGCGGCTTTCGCCTTGACATGGGAACCGCAGCAGATTACGAGTTGTTGCTGCGCTTTTTTGTGAGACACAACATCCGTACGCGCTACATCCCCCACATTCTCGTCGTGATGAGGGTCGGCGGTATGAGCAACGTGAGCATCAAGAATCGTCTTGCGGCCGCGTTCCTTATCAAAAAGTCGTGGCATATCAACGGCATCCATCCTAAGCCTTGGATATCCGCAGCAAAGTCAATTTCCAGGATCCCACAATTCTTGGTTCGATCGTTATACAACAAACCATGGCTCGATCAAGACTGGCCTCGCCAGGAGCAACCTGATCGAATTACCTTGGATAATCCAACGAATTCTAAATGACCATTCAGTTGCAGTGCTTCTTTCCATACTATCTGATATCAGATTTGGGAATTTGATTCCGGCTGATCTTTTCCGGTGCAAATAATGAGAGAACTCATAGCCGTTACCGGCGCGGGAGGTTTTATCGGCCGTGAACTGTGCCGGACACTTGTGCAGGAAGGTTTTGCGGTTCGAGCCCTCCAACGGCGGAAAGAGTTCTCGCCATCTGATACTATTGAATACGTGCCGATGGGGGACATAGGGCCCGGCACCGACTCGTCTGAGGCCCTGCAGGGTGTCTCGGCTGTGGTTCACCTCGCGGGCCGAGCGCACCGAATGGACGAAAATCGTCAATACGCGGAGGATGTGTACGACCGAATAAACGTGGAAGCAACGAGACGCGTTGCGGATGCTGCCGTAAGAGCCGGTGTCAAGCGTCTGGTTTTCCTGAGCACGGTAAAAGTCCACGGTGAGCGAACAGACCGCAAACCTTTTGCAGAAGGAGATTCACTCAGCCCGTTCGGGACTTATGCCGTCTCCAAGAAGAAAGCTGAACTCGCGCTGGAGGAGATCAGACGAGGCAAAGATCTGGACGTGGTCGTCATCAGGCCCCCTCTGGTTTATGGCCCGGGAGTTCGCGCCAACTTCTTGCGGCTGATCCGCGTGGTTGACCGTGCGGTACCGCTGCCTTTCGGGCATATTAAGAACAGACGCAGCATGGCGGGCCTGGGAAACCTCATAGCCATGATAGTTCTGTGCATCCGTAATCCTAGGGCCGCCGGCGAAACATTTCTCGTGAGCGATGGTGAGGACCTGTCCACGCCTCAACTCGTGAGGAAGATAGCGACAGCGCTTGATCGTCCTTGCCGACTCCTCCCTGTTCCTCAATTCTTGCTCCAGATCGCTGCTCTGGTCTTGGGGAAACGTGAGGCCGCCGGACGCTTGACCGATTCACTGCAAGTAGATACAACAAAAGCCAAGACTCTACTCGGGTGGAAACCGCCATTCTC
>CAINUH010000541.1 GCA_903853735.1 uncultured Desulfomonile sp.
AGGTCTTGAGTGGCCGCCGCGCCGGTCTTTTCCAGATTATCCTGCCGGTCGAAGTCTTTCTGTGACAAGACCAATGCGGCCTGCGCTTGCTCAAGCTGAGCCTTAATAGATTCACTTTCCGTAGGGCGTTTCGGCTTTTTCGCATCCTCCAAATTTGACCGCGCCTGAGCGAGTTCGTCCGCTGCTTGGTCTCGTGAGTCTTTCTCGGGTTGGCGATCCAGGGCGAAAAGAGGATCACCGGCCTTCACCCACTGGCCCCGCTGCACGAAGAGCGATTCCAATTGACCAGCGAAGGGCGACGCCACATAAATGAACTCTCCCTCAACGTAGCCCTGCACGCGATTTGACGGATGAGAACTACAACTGGTCAGGGCGACCAACACTACGAATGCGCAGCCAATGTAGAAGAGGAGTCTTTGTGGTGTCTGCTTGCTGCCGATCATAGAGTCGCTCTCCCCATTTCTGTGACCACGCCACGGAAAATCACCGTGATGATGGCGGAAAACCCTTCTCTTGGGGTAAGACCCAGCTCCGTAAGCTTTTCCGGATTCATAATTGCCTGTGTCGCGCCAAGCAGGATCTCGACGATCAGTTCGGTTGGAACATCTTCTCGAATAATTCCTTCAGCCTGGCCGTCACCAACCAGTCTGCCGAAATATTGATGAATCATCTCCCTGCGCCTGGTCTCCACAAGGGCGAACATTTCCGGGGCTTCACGCCGGAGGTCACGCAGAAACGGTGGCTGGATTTCTTCCAAGTGCATTTGGACACGTGCGAGCAGTTGATGGAGCGTCGTGAGAAAATTGGATGAGGAACTGGAAGTGATTCGTTTCAAATCGGTCTCGACGCGGCGGATCTTGTCGAGGAGCACAGCCTCCACTAGCGCCGCTTTGCTTGGAAAATGCGCATAGAGCGTCTTTTTGCTCATCCCGAGTTCTCGCGCAATATCATCCATAGTTACGGCACGGAAACCGTAGGCAAAAAAATGACGTCGGGCTGTGGCGACAATCCGTTGTCGGCCGGAATTCTCGACAGGAGATACCTGCCGCACTCGCTCGCTCTTCATGAACGACCTCACTGGCCTGGGCCTGAGCTATAGACCTGTGCGTTATAATACCCAGGAAACTGAATCAGTATATGGAGTTTATCCTGCACAGTCAAGAGTGATTTCTAGGGGTGCGCCCTTGATGGTTTGCGGAATAGGGGGTTAACTGTTAGTTTGAGGTTCCTAGTAGCCAATCCATTGCTACTCCGGCTAATGTGGCTAGACGGCGGCGAACTCGGCGCTGGATAGGTGACCAATGTCGCGAGCCCAATCATCGTCGATCTGACGACTAAAGCAGTAGATGAAGCGCTCGTGCGGAAATCCAACAAAGGGAGCGTGACAAATGCGGCGCAAGCACTGTGAAATAGCCGAGCCCCAAGATATTGAACGGATTCTCAACTCAACCACGATTGGTCGATTGGCCACTAGTGGAGCGGACGGTTATCCCTGTATTATTCCGGTAAATTTTGCATATTACGAGGGGAATATCTATTTTCATTCCGCGTCAAAGGGTGAGAAGTTGGACAGCCTGGCTCGAGATCCCAAGGTTTGCTTCGAGGTGGATATTCCGATGGCATACCTTGACACGGGTTTTGAGCCGGACAGACGGATCTGCCATCTGCACCAATATTATCATTCAGTCATTATTCGGGGACAGGCAAGTGTTGTCCCGGACGGCCCCTTGAAGGTCGCTGCC
>CAINUH010000542.1 GCA_903853735.1 uncultured Desulfomonile sp.
CTAGGCGTTGCGTTGTTCTTGGCGGCCATTTGCCCAACCATGAGCCATAGCCAAGAGACTGCAAAACAAAAGGAACAGAGCATGGATACGAAGGTGCACAGGGCGGAATGGATGGCCGACGGAACATACGGTCTGATGACCCATTACCTGATTGCACCGCCAGGCACAACGCCGGAAGAGAGGACGGCCGCATTTAACAAGACCGTCGATGCGTTTGACTTGGACTTCTTCGTGAAACAGTTTGAAGAGAGCCGCGCGGATTGGCTGATCTTCACGATTGGTCAGAATACCGGCTACTATTGCAGCCCAAACGTGTTTCTCGATCATGTCGCCGCGGGACATACTTCGAAGCGGGATCTGGTCCTGGAACTTGCACAGCGGGTCCACAAACTGGGCAAGCGATTTATCGCCTATCTTCCCGCCGAAGTTGCCGGGCAGTCGGATGAGATCAAGAAGGCCTTCGGCTGGAACCCAGCGGACCAGGGTGAGTTCCTGAAGCTTTATTTGGAGTTTGTGCGAGAGTATTCGACGGTACTGGGCAAGAGCTGCGACGGCTGGTGGTTTGACGGATGCTACGACCCCATTCACAAGGGACAGTGGAACTGGCAAGACTGGTGCGATGCAGCCCGGACGGGCAACCCGGACGCCGCTATCGCGTTCAACGACGGTTCCTTCTGTGTTGGGCGGGAAAAGCCGGTTTCGCCTTTGCAGGATTATCACGCGGGGGAAGTCCATATGCTTGAGAACAGCAAAATCCGCTTTGACTTCATGACCCCGGCAAAGGACGTTTACAGAAACGAGAAGGGATTCTTCCGCGTTCGTGGTAAAGACCCGGTCTATTACATGCCCAAGTCACAGTACGTCGATGGAGTCCAGTGGCACGCCTTGGTTCCTATCGATTCGTCATTCATGGCTCCCGTGGTTCCCGATCAGCATTATGAGGACGACGTTCTCGTCAAGTTCCTGATTGACTGCAAGAGCGTTCGCGGGGCCGTCACGCTTAACGTTCCGATTGACACAACGGTTGGTCATATACCAGCGACGACCGCCGCCCAGGTCAAGCGATTGGGCGAGGCCCTTGTCAAGGAAACGAAGAAACCGTCAAATGAGATTTGAGGGTCGCATATATCGTCCGCCTAGCGAAGCGTCAAGTGTCCTCATCCAGCTCACGGTCGGATGCAGCCACAACCAGTGCGCGTTCTGCGCCATGTACCGGGACAAGCGTTACCGAGTTCGACCCCTTGATGATGTTCTTCAGGACGTGGACACGGCGGCGCGAGCGGTTCCCAACGCACTGCGTGTCTTCGTCTGTGACGGCAACGCTCTGAGTGCAGGATTTGAGACCTTCGCGGCCTTGTGCCGACACATTGGTTCCCGTTTCCCGAACCTGGAGCGAATCTCCGCCTACGTCAACGCCAAGGACATCCTGAGATTGTCCGAGGAGGAATTACGGACCCTTCGGAGTTTGGGGTTCTCCCTTGGCTATCTCGGCCTGGAGAGTGGCGGCGCGGAAGTACTGAAGTCCGTCCGCAAAGGGGCAACACCTGATGACATGATAGAAATGGCCCTCAAGGCTCGTAAAGCCGATATCGCACTTTCGGTCATTGTTCTCCTGGGCGCAGGAGGACAAGCCTTGTCGAAAGACCACGTGCGCGGCACCATCGAAGTCCTCAACAGGATGCAGCCCAAGTACCTTTCGTTTCTCACCGCCATGATCGTGCCAACGACACCACTAATGACCCGTGTGGAAACGGGCCTATTCCAGCCATTAACGGATAAGGCTGTTCTCCAGGAGGCAAGAGACATGCTGGCCGGGATCGAACTGAACGACACCCTGTTTCGGATGAACCATGTCTCCAATCTCATTGGTCTTGGCGGACGCCTTCCTGGCAACAAAGCAGCCCTGCTTAGCCAACTGGACGCTCTCATACCGAGGGCCAGCAATGCGATCACGTGCATCTGCACCGAAGCGGAAGGATTGATGCTTTGAAGCGTCCAGAGGATCAGAAATAACCGGTCATAGTTTGCGAAAGGAATTGCCGATGTACTCTGAATCCGAGTCGGATCAGTCCTGGATGGCGAACCCCTCAAGAAGTAAATAATCCGGAGAATGGCCGGTTTCACTGACATAGATACAGGAAAGGAAAAGAAGATGAAGGTCATTGCATTCAACGGGAGTCCGAGAAAAGGCGGCAACACAGAACTCCTGCTCCAAAAAGTACTTGAGCCTATTGCAGAAGCCGGTGTCGAAACCGAACTGATTCAGGTTGGTGGCACGGACATACGCGGATGCAAGGCTTGTTCCCGATGCATAGAGAAAAAGGACAAGCGTTGCATCAATACCAGCGACCCCTTGAATGAATGGCTTCAGAAGATAATCGAGGCGGATGCCATCATCCTCGGCTCGCCTACATACTTCGCCGGAATGACGCCAGAGATGAAAGCACTCATAGACCGGGTTGGATTTGTGTCATTCGCCAATGACGGCCTGCTCACTCGCAAGATAGGGGCGGCTGTAGTTGCAGTACGTCGTGGCGGAGCGACATCCGTCCTGGATTCCATCAACCACATGTTTCTTATGTCGCGAATGATTGTGCCTGGTTCCACGTATTGGAATATGGGTTACGGATTGGAACGAGGTGACGCGGCCAATGATGCCGAAGGACTACGGAACATGCGTGACCTTGGTGAAACCATTGCGTGGCTTCTGAAAACTCTTTCAAAGAATCAGTGCTCATCTTCGTGAACGCGGTCTACGATAGCGGACGAATGGGAGAAATGAATGCGTCCTCTGGGTTTTCTAAGCATATGTATCGCCGGATGCACGGTAGGTTGCGCTACGACCCGGCCTGTCGAGAAATCAACCGTGAACAGACCTGTGCTGGACTCATCGTTCTTTGAGCATTGCGCCTTTGTAGCCGTGGACATTCAGGAAGGAACGCCGCCACTCCCCATTACCGAGGACGAAGTCCCCCCGCAATGGAAGACCTTTGGGTTTACCGCTGACGATGTCAACGCGGCCAACAGATTTGCCTGGGATGTTGCCTTGCCCAACGCCGTGAAGGTGGCCAAGGCCTGCCGTAGTCGCGGCTTGCCGATGATTTTTGTCCATTGGGGATACTTCTTTGAGGACGGTATGGACCTTGACCCTGATATCCGCAAGACCATGCTGGATGAACATGGCACTGATTATGCCAAGTGGAGCGGATATAACAGACAGCCGAGTTCACAGGTGGCAAAGGTTTTTGGCGTGTGTAAAGGAGATTATGTGATTGCCAAGGCCGCGCAAGACGCGTTTCGCTCAAGTAATATCGACTTCGTGCTGCGCAATCTTGGCATAGAGCATATCGTATTCGTGGGCGGACATACGGGGGCCTGCCTGGGCAAAACA
>CAINUH010000543.1 GCA_903853735.1 uncultured Desulfomonile sp.
CGCCACAGTTCGCTCGGCTTTTCCGACGCAACGCTTTTCACTTTACCGAGACCTGTTATTGTGACAGAATTGCATTATTGAACTGCGTTTGCAGCAATAAACCGCTCAGAGTTTCCTACATCGAAGGACGTGGTGACAAACGGCGGTAGAGTTTGAGCAACAAGAAATTTCTATCCTCTTATGCCAAAAAGAATACACGCAACCAAGAACGAGGCGCTTCTCATGAAAAAATATTTCAAAGATAATGCGGCCGCGGTCGGACGGACTCCTCTCGTGAAGCTCGGCAACATTTGCGGTCGGACGAAAGCCGTCATTCTGGCCAAGGTTGAAGGACGCAACCCAGCCTACTCGATCAAAGACCGAATCGCAGTGTACATGGTGCGGGAAGCTGAAAAAAAAGGATTACTGAGACCGGATGTTGAGATTGTGGAACCCACAAGTGGGAATACCGGCATCGGCTTGGCTTACGTGTGCGCCCTTAAAGGATATCAATTGACCCTCACTATGCCTGAGACAATGAGCATCGAACGCCGCAAAGTACTCAAAATGTTTGGCGCCAACCTGGTCCTGACCGACGGAGCCAAGGGCATGAAAGGGGCAGTGGACAGGGCAACGGAGATGGTCGCGGCAGATCCGAAGAAGTACTATATGCCTCAGCAGTTCAAGAACCCTGCCAATCCACTGGCCCACGAAGAAACCACCGGTCCTGAAATATGGGAAGATACTCAGGGTGAAATTGACGCCCTGGTTTGTGGTGTAGGAACCGGGGGCACCATCACGGGCGTGTCGCGTTTTATCAAGAACAAAAAGGGTAAGAAGATTCACTCTGTTGCGGTCGAACCCTCGGAAAGTCCGGTGATAACCCAGACTATGCAAGGCAAGACCCCGGTGCCGGGCCCTCACATGATTCAGGGTATAGGAGCAGGATTTGTCCCAGATATTCTCGATTTGGATCTTGTAGACGAGGTAATGCAAGTCTCCAGCGAGGAGTCGGTTGAGTATGCCCGCTTATTGGCACGCACCGAAGGCCTTTTAAGCGGAATATCCTCGGGAGCCGCAGTTTTGGCTGCAATCAGGTTGGCTCAGAGCAAGGAATTTCAGAATAAGACGATAGTTGTCATCCTGCCCAGTGCAGGAGAGAGATATCTAAGTTCCGTTCTTTTCGATGGGATAACCGGGTAAGACAAATGTACTGCAGGGCTTGCAGAAACTAATGGTCCAAAGGAGATACGGTGGATGCGTGTGAGCAAAGAATGTATTTTCTGTCGGATAGTTGCAGGCGAAGTGCCTTGCACAAAGATTTTTGAGGATGATTCCATATTGGCTTTCATGGATATCGCCCCTCTCAACAAAGGACATTTCTTGGTTATTCCGAAAGAACACTATGGGAACATTCTGGAGACACCGCCTGATCTGTACGGCCGTCTAGCTTCTATGGTAGCAATCATTGCACGAGTTGTTCAAGAAACGGTCTCGCCGGATGGAATGAACTTCATGCAGTTGAATGGGAAAGCAGGCAACCAGGTCGTGCCTCATCTCCACATGCACCTGGTTCCCAGATGGGTGGAAGACGGCCTGACAATTTGTGCGTGGGAGCCAATAATGGGCGACATCAAGGATATTTCCGCTACGGCGGAGAAGATCAAATCGAAACTTTCCCTTCAAAGATAGCAGATGAAAAAAGTTCCGGAAGAAGGTTCAGGAAGCTTTAGCGCCAAGGTCCCTGCTGATTTTCTGAACTACTTTGGCAAAGACCGATTTCTGCAATATTGGTTCAGGGAGAAAAGGACACGCCTTATTGCCGCGGTGTTTCCGCGTTTCGAACGCCTTGGCCTTGTCCCGGACACTGTCTCTTATATCGGCATCTCCTTCTTGGCAGGGGTCATACTCTATTTCGTCAGGGATCCCAAAATAGCCGTATTTTTTTTGGCCGGTCATATAATCTGCGACGGCCTTGACGGAGCGTTCGCCAGGCACACCGGCAAGGCTTCCCAGTCAGGAGCATTTACAGATCTGGTTTGCGATCAATTGGGGATGGTGGTAGTCGGCCTCATGGCTATTTTCCACCACATGGTTTCTCCCCTATTGGGCACTGTCTACATCGCTCTTTACCTAATTGTCGTCGTATTCGGTGTCATAATAAACGTGATGGGCCTCGGGACTCGTGTCACCATTACGAGCAAATACTTCCTGTATTCAGTTTACGGCATTTGGGCGGGATGGGAAATCAACTGGTTCCCATGGATGATGTACTTCTTTTCTGTTATCATGACCATAGAAGTCGTCATAGGTTACCTGCGTCTCAAACGGGGAATACGAAAAAAGTTTGATTCAGAAGTTAGATTCACCGAAGGGGATCCTTATAGCGGAAGACTTAATTATGCTCTGAATGTGGCTGTGCCTGTCATTGTCTTGGTGGCGATTCTCGTGTGTGCGAACCTGATTCCAATCCGATCAATATTTTTAAGCCCGAAGGTGAAGGTCTCCTGGATTGAAGGGCCTCAGATTGTCCATGAAAATGAAAACTCAGAGATTTTAGGTCTTGGTGTGCAAGACATGAAAATTCTGGTTTTGTTGCGACTTGAAGACGGCTCCTTGGAATTGAGACGCTTCTCTACACTGGAGGGTGATGGAATAGAGTCTTTCGTGGTACCGGAACACGTGACTCCAGCTATCAGCACCTTCCCGGTCTACGAAAATATATTACTCATAGCTGATAGCTCCACCGGGCTTTTGATAGGTATGGATATAGAGGCTTCACTCGTTGCAAAAAGAGCTGTCACAGTTTTGACTCTGCCCCTCGGATACCTTAGGGTCACTGCCATGGCTGTAGCTGACTGGAAGCAAAAGAAAGTTTGGCTGGCTGCAAACTACCTGTACACAAGACGGACTTACGTCGTGGATCCTGACAAGGCTCTGAAAAAAGGTTTTATTCTGGGAGGGGTGGTAGCCTCGTACACCAACGGGGCCTTTCCGTCAGGTATGACCGTTGTAGAAAACGACG
>CAINUH010000544.1 GCA_903853735.1 uncultured Desulfomonile sp.
ACCCGACCGTCATCGGCAAAACAGTCACGGCTACCGTCCTGACGTTGGAAGCCATTACTGGCGGCACTGCGGGTAACTCCCTGACCTTGGCAGAGGCGTCTACACATCTGGAAAGGTCGGCAGCGACCCTCACCGGGGGCATCACAATCTCGGCTGAAGGCGATGTGCTCATTGGCGCCGGGGGGACGGCGGGTGAAAACTCAGCCGCTACCCTCGACAACCTCAAACTGGCCGTCAACCGTACAGGTCCTGACACGAATGACGGCGTCAAGTACAAGATCGCGGCAGCTCACCCCACAGTGGCAGCGACCACGAACACCGACACGGTGCAGACCCTGGAGGCGCTTACCGAGGGAGCAGGCGGAAACTCGCTTACCCTGGCCAAGTCGGCGGCGACGTTGTCCGTGAGTCACGATCATCTGTTGGGTGGCGTGACGGCGGTCCCTCTCCAGGCAGGTACGATCAGAGGGATTCTGACCTACCGTGCCGAGGAGTACGGCGGATAAGACAGGGTCCACTCGACCCGGTAGGCGTGGCGGTGGGGGTGCCCCTCTCTCACGCTCCACCGCCATGGCCTACGAATATCGGAGGGTTTATGCAGGTACAGCTTTTGGTCGAGAGAGACCAGAACGAGTGCGTTGTCAAGCTGGCGGGGAGGGCCTACAAGTTCAAGCGAAACGAGTGCGGGGACATTGTCAGTGACATCTACGACGAGGAACACATCAAATGGGTTTCGGACCCGCATCACAATACATCCTTCAAGATGTACAGCATCCCAAAGAAGGATTTCATCGAAAAGACGGTCGATGAACCGGAGGGCAGGTACGGCTTCTTTCGCCCTGGTGATGGTCCAGCCGAAGCGGCCCCGGAGACTGCCGAGGGCCGCATGTCGAACGAGATGCCCATGCATGAACAGGTCGGTAACGATGCTTATGCGCCTCATGTCGGGCAGGCAGACACGAGTGTTGAACCGGATCGCCCTCCCTATCCTCAAAAAGGATCGAAGAGACCGCCGAAGAGGAGTGAAAACTGATGGAAGTAGACGCGATCGTGACAGAAATTGAGGCGATAGTCCAGGACACGACTTATGACGAGACCTGGATCATCCGGAAGTTTAATGAGGTCCTGACGCTGGTGGCTACGATGTGCCGGATTCCTGGCTTACAGGCGGTCGTCCCGGTCAGCGCCCTGGTCGGAGCGACCAGTGTTGCCATGCCAAAGACGTTTTTGCATGACCTCTTCCTCGTGACGACAGCCACCTATCCCAAGGGCATTCTTATCGCTCCAAACCTGAAGGAATTGATCGGGAGCAGGGAATTGATCAGGTGCACAGTGCCAGAACAGACGGGACCGGTGCATATGGTCGCCGTTGACGGCAAGATCCTAAATTTCAGACCGATACCGGAAGTGGCGGAAGACCTGGCGCTTCATTTCTATGCAAAGCCGAAGGAACTGGCTGCAGGTGACTTCTTCCCCGACTACATTCCCGAGATCCTGCACAAGGAAATCTTCCAGAATTACGCCCTCAAGGAAGCCTACCTTCAGATCGAGGATGGGATCGATGGCGGGATGCCGAACACGCAGAAATACGCCGGACTGGCAGCAACTGGCATAGCCTCTCTGGTTGCTTTCTACCCGAATGCGCCCAAAGCGAAACCAGAACTGAAGCGGCATCTGGTGTGGTTCTAATGAAACCTTTAACGATCAGAGGATTCAAAGGCATGAATAACGTACTTGAAGAGGGCGGATTCTCAGGGCACGACGACGGCACAATGACCGCTGTCCCGAAGGTCATCCTCAATGCCGATGTCACGGCAGCGGAAAGGCTGAAAAAGCGAAGCGGTTATCGCCTGCTGGCC
>CAINUH010000545.1 GCA_903853735.1 uncultured Desulfomonile sp.
GATGGCATCTGGAAACCAATGTCAGGGAACTGGCCGTGCGGAAAGAGTCAGGCTACCCCATCCTTCAACCGCTTTGAGCGGTTCACGATTTCAAGCCTCCGGCTTTGCCGGAGGTCACTGACTAACATGCTGGTATTTGCTAAATTGGAAGAATTGAGCCAACGTTATGAGTACCTGAACCTCGAATTGGCTCGACCGGAAGTAATATCCGACCCGGAAAGGCTGAAAAGAGTAGCGAGAGAGCAGTCTGAACTTGACGACATCATCAAGACCTACCGAGCCCTGACTGACTCGATCAGAGAGATCGGGGAGTTGGAGGCAATCATTGCCGATGGTGATGACTTCGAACTCGTCGATATGGCCCGAGAGGACCTGGCATCCACCAAAGAACGTCAGTCTGCTCTGGAAAACCAGTTGAACATGCTTCTCCTGCCTAAGGATCCTAATGATTCAAAGAACACTTTTCTTGAAATAAGGGCTGGCACGGGAGGCGAGGAAGCAGCCCTGTTTGCCGCAAACCTGTTCAGAGCGTACTGCCGCTACGCGGAGTCCCGGCGATGGCAAATAGAGATGATGTCAACGTCTGCGAGCGGAACAGGCGGAATAAAAGAGGTGATTGCCCTCGTTCATGGCCGAGGAGCCTACTCGAGGCTCAAGTACGAAAGAGGCGTTCATCGGGTTCAGCGAGTGCCCACAACGGAATCCCAAGGGCGTATACATACGTCCGCCGTCACCGTGGCCGTGCTGCCCGAAGCTGACGACGTGGAAGTCACAATAGACCCAAAAGATCTCAAGATAGACGTCTACCGATCCTCAGGTCCAGGGGGCCAGAGCGTAAACACCACCGATTCAGCCGTCCGGGTCACGCATCTCCCTACCAATCTCGTGGTCACGTGTCAGGATGAGAAGTCTCAACACAAAAACAAGGCCAAAGCCATAAAAATTCTGCAGGCCAGGTTACTTGACCGTATGGAGGAAGAGCGTAGTTCGGAAATAAGCAGAGAAAGAAAAAGCCAGGTCGGCTCAGGCGACCGGTCGGAACGTATCAGGACTTACAATTTCCCTCAAAACAGGGTGACCGATCACCGAATAGGCCTGACTCTCTACAAACTGGATGGCATCCTTGACGGGAAACTTGACGAACTTATCGAACCGCTGACACTCTATTTCCAGGCTGAAGCAATCAAGGAAAACCTGACCCATTGAGGCCGGCAGTCAGGGAAGGATCTTCACCGGAGTCCCCTCTTCCACTAGTTCGTACAGATCCTCTGCGTCTTTTGGGAACATGTGTATGCAGCCGTATGATTTCTTAAGAGCCCCTTCTTCGGTCAAGTGTTTGTCCGAATGAATGTGGATGCAGTCTCCCGTGAACCCCCTGGCTTCGTCCTTAAGGCTGGGGTAGTTGATGCTCATTATTGACGCCTCGTCACCTCCGTAAGAGTCACTCCACAGCTTTTCAAGGGCCGGGCCGGTAGAGGCATCGGAAAACCTGTTATTCTGGCACCAACTTCTCAAGTCTACTATTCTATATCCTTTGTCAGACCTTCGTGACGCCATCCACGTAATTTCGTAGTTTCCTACCGGTGTACGATGGTCCCCACTCCGTTGCTTGAACAGACCGCCCTTCCCTGTTTCGATGGGATATTCTCTGACCACTTCGGTTTGTCGCCACAATTGGAGCACTTTTCGTGAGCAGTGTATGACTATACCGTATTCCGATATCTTTGGCCGGGCCACTTGAGGAGCCTCTGTCTTCTGGGCCGATACCTTGGTACCGATACATAGTGTGGCCACGACCAGGAAAATGGGTAACAAAATTTGCCTATCACGCTTCACTGTGGTCTGCCCCTGTCAACCAAAGAGTAGTGTTGGTCGATCCGGAGTCGAAGTCTCCGAGCACGCTCTTTGCTTAAAAACGTTAACATCGTGGCCTTTATTTGCTTTGAGAATCCTGATAAGTATTAGAATGGAATGACGGTTCGTTTTCGTGTTTCCAAATTTTTTCGGACAGGTCGTATATTACTGCCAAGAATCGTTTGTGTCGAGGATCTGACGAGGTGGCGTCTTTTCGAGAACAATTTCTGATTCGTGTTTCAGGGGCAGCCTTGTTCTTGTCGATAGTACTTCTCCAAGGTCAAGCGCAACCGATCGTTCTTGAAGACCTGGATAGCAAATCGGACCCATCCTTCAAAGTTGAGACGCTCGTGAGCGCCGCACAACAAGCCTATTCCGAAAACCGTTTTCATGATGCCATAAAACTGTACTCAACCATAATAAAAGATTCCCCGATCAACAGTTCTTTGTTCGTCGCCAGAGCAATGGCTTATGAAATGGTAAACCAATCTGACAAGGCGTCTGCTGACTACAAGAAAGCGCTGGAGATTGATCCGTCAAATTTTCAGGCCATGGAAAATCTTGCCGCTCTTTACGAGCAAACAGTGAGCCACATGCCCGAGGCTGTCCGACTGTACAGGGAAGCACTCAAGCTGGATCCCAGGCCGGAAGGGCAGGCTCGCCTGGACTTCTGTATAGAAGTTCTGGAGAGGCGTCTCGAGCCCGAACAATCTTCAGCCGTAGGATGTTGGAACCTGGCGAATAGAAAGTGGCAGAAAGATAATGCTCAAGAGGCCGAATTCTATTACTCCAAGGCTATAGAACTCGACCCCCGCCTGTTTCAGGCCTATTTCAGTCGAGGATTACTGCGCTCAGGGGTGGGTGACCTGTCCGGAGCAATCGAGGACCTCGGACATGCTGCAACGCTGTCGCCTGGCCTGCGGGGCTGTCTGGTGGCAAGGGGATTAGCCTACGAGGCCAAAGGAGATGATGTAAAGGCCCAAGCAGATTTTGAAACAGCCGTCGTCGTCGATCAGCGTGACCCGAACGCGCATTATCACCTTGGCAGAATGCTGGAAAAACAGGGAGATTACACGAGAGCCCTGCAATTCTACGTGGAGGCGACGCGACTCAAGGCCAAGCCTGATTTGAGGAACCTCCTGCAGCAAAGGATATCGGCAGTTATGGCTACCGGCAAGGTAGATTTGAAAAGCGTCTTGAGTCCTAAGCGAACCGGTAAAGATCTTTGGTGATTCCCGGCAAAGTGATGGTTGCCGCTGAGAAGGGCTGCGTTGAGCCATGCCTGTTTTCTTGCAGAGGCCTGTGTTGACTTGGATGCTAAAGCTGTGTAGATTATGGGCTTGTGGAGGGTGAAGCTCAGTTGGCAGAGCACA
>CAINUH010000546.1 GCA_903853735.1 uncultured Desulfomonile sp.
GCCAACAGTACGGGAGGGGTCATGGGCAAGATGATCGATGCGCAGAGCATCGTCGTGGCCAGCACGGCAACTCAATGGTACGGCCACGAGGGCGACATCCTGAGGTATGTTTTCTTCCACAGCATTGCTCTGGCTGCTCTGGTCGGCTGTCTGGTGTTCCTCCAGGCCTACGTGTATCCGTTTACGGCCATGGTGGTTCGCTGACAGAGGACGTGGTGGGGGCGACTTGTTTGGTGCCGGCCCCATGAAGCGCAGCAAGTCACACATAGCGATCCCGGATGCGAAGAGGATGGGGCGAAGTTCAATCCGGCCGTTAGTCTAAACCAACTTTCGGGAGGCAAGACATGAAAAAGAAACATTGCCAAGGCAATGGGATGACACGGAGGGAATTCCTGGCGGCTACTGGCGCTGTTACTGCCGGACTGTCAGTATCAGGTGTAATGGGAAGCTTTGAAAAACCTCAAGCTTGGGCGCAAGGCAAAGAGCGAATCGTTATAGGCAACATCGAACCGCTGTCCGGGCCATATGCTGAATCCGGGCTTGCTCAGTTGCAAGGCGCCGAGTTGGCGGTGAAAGAGTGCAACGCGAAAGGGGGTCTCCTGGGCCGCGAGGTAGTCTTGATTACTGAGGACGTGCCCAGTGACCCTAATATTGGTGTTCAGAAGGCTCAGAAGCTTATCAAGGACGCTAAAGTGGATTTTCTCACCGGAACGGTGACCTCCAGCGTGACTCTTGCAGTCAGCGACTTGGCGCAAAAGGAGAAAATCCTTTTCATGGCTACAGGCAGCCACTCTGACGATACGACCATGTCACACGCCCACCGGGCAACATTCCGCGCCACCTGTTCCAACTGGATGCTTGCCACTGCTCTCGGCGCCTGGATTGGGAAAAATTGGAACCCCAAAACCTGTTACCATATCACGGCGGATTACACGTGGGGACACACTGCTCGGACGTCTATCAACCGGGCGTTGGCAAGCTGGTCATTGTACGGTTGCAAGGAGTTGGGCAACGAGATGACACCCCTTGGAACCAAAGACTTCTCGGCCAGCCTCAAGCGGGCCAGAAGCCTCAAGCCGGACCTCCTGGTTCTCAATCTCTACGGAGAGGACCAGGTACATTGCCTCAAACAAATTAAGGAGTTGGGTCTTGGCACCGATATGCGCGTTGCCGGTCCCCTGACCGATGCCATAATCATGAAGGCTGCCGGGGACGCTGCGACAGGTGTTTGGACGGTGCCCTGGTTTTGTAAGCTGGACACACCCGGGAGTCAGCAGTTGCGAGAGGCACTCAAGTCGAGTTACGCAAAGGGCAATGAGCAATGGGAACCGATCTTTCGGCATTATGTTGGATACATCGCACATGCTCAGCTCTTGGACGCGATCAGACGCGCCCAGTCGACAGACGTGATTTCCGTGGTCAAGGCATTGGAAGACCACAAATTTGACGGTCTCAAGTGGAACCCGAGTTTCTGGCGGGAGTGGGATCATCAGAATATCCAGGACGTGCTGCTGGTCAGGGCTCAGCATCCGACAACCCTCAAGACCTGGGCGGACTACTTTGTGATCCTCGGACGTGTCTCGGGGGAGGACTGTGCGCCGACACCTGAAGAATGGCGCAAAGAGGGCGGCCATGCACTGGAGCCCTATGACAGCTTGAAAAGGTAAGCTGAAAAACAGGCCGGGGAATCAACACGGGGTACAGTTCCGTTTTCCTTGGAATCGGCGAACTGATTTGTCCACGAACTCAATTTCACAAGGAGTATGTTCCAATGCGTGTTCAACTATTCGCCACATGCCTCATTGATACGTTTTTTCCTGAGACGGGTGAAGCCACACTCCAGCTCCTCCGTCATTTCGGAGTGGAGGTCTCGTATCCGCAGGGGCAGACCTGTTGCGGCAAACCCGCGGACAGCGGGGGGTACAGGCGTGAATCCAGGAAAGCAGCGGAACATTTCATTTCCGTGTTCGAGGGGAATGATGACCCAATTGTGATCCCATCCGGTTCATGCGCATCCATGGTGAAGAATCACTATCCGGAACTCTTCAAAGATGACGGCCGGATGCGAGAAAAGGCTGAAGCCATAGCAGGCCGTACCTATGAACTGAGCCAGTTCCTTGTCAACGTTCTGAAGGTCCACGAAGCCAACCTGTTCGGAAAAGGGAGGATCACTTATCATGCCTCCTGTCAACTCACCCGAGAGCTTGGCGTCAGAGAAGAGCCGCTGCTGCTCTTACAGTCACTGAAGGGGTCTGAATTCGTCCCGCTTCCCTATGCGGATCGATGTTGCGGGTTTGGGGGAATCTTCATGGCCAAGCTTCCCGAGGTCTCGATGGCTTTGGCGGACGAGAAGGTTGACACAATTCTGACCACCGGGGCTGACACGGTCACGGGCTGCGACCACGGTTGCCTCATGAATATCGCCGACGCGATCAGGCGGCGGGGCAGCGCCGTGCAGGTCAAGCACATAGCGTTGGTGCTGGCGGAGGGTCTAGAATGAACTCGTCCACGCAGGGTATCCCCTTTCGGACCAATGCCGCACAGGCCTTACGCAATGCTACCCTTCGTGGAGCGATGCGCAACGCCACCGACACCTTCACGATAAAAAGGGCGGATGCATTGTCAGGAGTGCCTCTTGAGGAATGGCGGCAACAGGCTTCTGCCATGCGTTTGCACGTTCTCGACAACCTGTCCGATTATGTAGATCGCTTCGAGAAAAATGCCGCCAAGGCTGGCGCCAGGGTGCATAGGGCGAAGGATTCTCAGGAAGCGAGAGAGCGCATAGGTTCCATACTGAAAGACCACGGGATCGGAAGAGTAGTGAAGTCGAAATCCATGGTCAGCGAAGAAATCCACCTCAATAACTACCTGGAGACGCAGGGAGTCGGTGTGGTGGAAACCGACCTGGGCGAGTACATAATACAGATTGCGGGAGAAGGGCCTTCTCACATCATTGTTCCTGCGATTCACAAGGACCGCAGACAGGTAGGGAAGCTTTTCGCCGAGAAGCTGGGATGTGAGTATTCGGATGATCCCGCTGTCCTCACTAGAATCGCAAAAAAGTTCCTCAGAGAAGAGTTCCTCTCCGCGAAAGCGGGAATATCCGGCGCAAACTTCGCCGTGGCCGATTCGGGCAGCATCGTTCTCTTCACAAATGAAGGGAACGGGCGCATGTGCACGTCGCTGCCACCACTCCACATTGCCGTGTTATCCATCGAGAAGATGATACCGTCGCTGGCTGATCTACCTAAGTTCATCCGACTGCTTCCACGCTCTGCCACAGGGCAGGTACAGACCACCTATATGTCGGTGATAACCGGGACCAGAAAACCGGGTGAATCCACCGGCGCGCAGGAGATGCACATTGTTTTGGTCGACAATGGCAGATCCGAAATAGTAAACGGGGAATACCGCGAAATGCTCAAATGCATTCGGTGCGGCGCGTGCCTGAACGCCTGTCCCGTGTACCGCATGGTTGGCGGGCATGCTTATGGCTCGACGTATCCGGGACCCATGGGGATTGTGTTGACAACTCTGCTGGACGGAATGGAAAGGGCTCACCCGCTCCTGGACGCTACCACCCTTTGCGGCGCGTGCGGCGACGTTTGTCCTGTAAAGGTGCCGCTGCCTCAACTTCTGCGCAGGTTGCGCGAACGCAGGGTAGAAGAAGGACTTACTCCCAAGCTCGAACAAACAGGCATGGCCGGCTTCGGCAAGATCGTGAAATCCCCCTTTCTTTTTCATTTCGGGCAGACCGCTGGGCACTTTTTGTGGCCTGTTGCAACAAAAATCGGACCGATGGATGCTCTCGACCGCTTGCCCCGACCTGTTGGCAAAACATTCGGCCGGAGGGTCTCATGACGCGCGACGAAATCATTGATCTCTTCATTGGGAATGCCGTCAAAGTGGCTGCGGAACCGCTCC
>CAINUH010000547.1 GCA_903853735.1 uncultured Desulfomonile sp.
ACGGTGACGGACATGTCATCCGCGTCGAAGTCGAGAATGCGGTCCATGGCGGTGGTAACAATGACGATTCCACCATTTACGGGCACAGATCCGCCACTCAAGCCGGTGCCGCTTCCGCGCGGGGTAACGGGGATGCCTTCGCTGGCAGCGAATTCGAGGGTTCTTGCCAAGTCTTCCTCGGAGTGTGCTCGGACGACCGCGTCGGGCCGAAACGAGACAAGGGGGGTGGCGTCATAGGAATAGCAGAGGAGTTCGGGTTCTGATGCGAGAACCTTTTCCTTGCCGACCAGTTCGACAAGACGCAGGAGGAATGGCCGCTGCATGGGATGTAGACCTCTTAGTCATCAATTGGTATGATGATTTGACCATACGGTAGGGCAATTTGGTTGTCAACTTATTTGTTCTATGTTTGTGAAAAAAAGTTGACAGACCGGATGGCATCCTCTAATTATCTTTTCATGCCGGAACCACCCGTAAAACCACTCGATCCCCTGTTTCGTCCCATCAAGTTGGAACGCGTCGCAGAAAAGGTTGCCAACCAGCTCAAGAAGGTCATCGGCGACAGCGTCTTCAAGATCGGCGACAAGCTCCCCTCCGAGCGCGAACTCGCAGAACTCATGGGCGTGAGCCGCCCATCGATCCGGGAAGCGCTTCAACTACTGGAGATTCAGGGAGTCATCCAAACGGCGCACGGTGGAGGATCGGTGGTCAGGAACCTCACCGCGCAAGCGATCCGACCGCCCATTGAAATGTTCCTCGAGCAGGATGGACGGCGTGTCCTCGAACTCGCCGAGGTGCGGGCATGCATGGAGGCCTGGGCAGCGCGCCAAGCAGCCGCTAACCGCACCGAGGCCGAAGTTCAAGCGCTCCGGGGGTTCGTTACCGAAATGGAACAAGACTTTGAGAGCGGGGAGATCGGCTTCGAGGTCGATCTCAAGTTCCATACGCAGATTGCCGCAGCCACCCACAACACGATCTACCTCCACCTGATGGACAATATTTACGAACTGCTCCAATTCTCTATTCGCGTGCACCGGGAAGAGCAATTTGTCACGCGCGAGGCCCAGGAGGCGATTCTCCGTCATCACCAGAACATCTTCCTCGCTGTGGAGCGGGGTGATCCGGATGCAGCGGAGACGGCCATGAAGGAGCACCTCCTGTTCGTAATCAGGGATTTGAAGAAGCTGTTCCCTTCGTAATCGTTCTCAAGAAAGCATGGCTGGCGTCTCGCCGGTGTTCCTTGGCGGTTTAGGCCTAGGAGACTGTTGCGAAACGCAATGTTTCCCCGAAATCGTGGCACTCCCAGGCGGTACCAAGAGAAGAATTGGAGAGTCTCGCTCAGAGCATCTCGGAGCAGATCTCCCGAAACTCTCCTCTTGTCGTCAGGTCTTCTCAAGGAAGATCTGAGATTGCTGTCAGCCTCACACAACCTTAGTCCAGAGACATTTGAGAGAGTACAAAACATGCGACGCCAGGTGTATGACAGCCATGACTATCAAGAGGGGATCAAAATGAATTTCTCGACAAATTTTTCGATTGCCTCGAACCGAATTGGGCTTGTCTCGAAATACAACCCGACGAGGATAAGTCACATGAAGTCTTCAAAACAGGGAATGCCGACTCTGGACCTTGCGAAGAGTATTTTTTTTGTGAAGCGTTGGATAATCGATCCGAGATAACTCGCCATCCGTCGCCAGAAATATCCGAACTCATCCAGTTATGCCGGCATGCGCCGGTATTTGTCGCAAGGGACATCATGGTTGACAGAGGATGTCAGCGGTGAGTATGCTGAAAAACGTGTGAATACCCGCGTTTTCGCGCATAGGGCCGGGAGTCGGCGGAAGAGGTGAGGCATGTTCGCATGGCAGGCATGGATGAGGCTGGGGCGGATTATCACCATATTCATGGTGTGGTCCTTGTGGTTCGTCGTCACCGTTCAGGCCATACCGGCTCAGGTGATGATCATACGACATGCCGAGAAATATGAGGATCGAGGGAAAATACACCTCAATCCCCGTGGACTCACCAGAGCCAAGGCATTGGCCCAGTTTTTTCAGACTGATCCGCGCGTCCTGGAATATGGCCTGCCTGCCGCGATTATCGCCCAAATACCCAGCAAGAAGAAAAAATCCGTCAGGTGTGAAGAAACAGTGGAGCCTCTGGTACAGGCAATGGCACAGAATGTGATCAATCGCTTTGCCTACGGCGAGGTGGCAGAACTGGCCGACTGGCTGAGAGCCGGACGGGAATGGGACTCCAGATCTGTTTTGATCTGTGCTCAGCACCTCGACATCGTGCCCCTTGCCAAGGCATTGGGCGTGCCGAATGTCAGGCAAGTCGTGTGGCCCCATGAGACCTATGATCGGGTATGGCTTATCGAGTTCTCGCCGAAGAACGGGACTGTTACCTCGTTTCGTGACATTCCCCAAAGCCTGCTTTTTGGAGACTCGTTTCAGGATACATCGAGCCTGGAACAATACGGAACTCTCAGCTTCTCCCAAACCTATCGGGAGATTTCTGACGGGTCTGCAACCGGGGAGGTGCCGAAAACAACTTGGAGGTGCCGTGCTACGGCGGAAGTACGGGGAGATTTCTCACGGTTCGATGACGATACTATCCCCATGCTCCGATTAGGCGGCTTCACCTTCGGCTACTATGCCACCACCCTGAGAAAATTGAGGCAACACAAGGACGCGGAGGTTAAGACGGATGCCGCTGCGGGCTCCGGCATGGTGCAGTACAAGTACAAGGCTGCGGTCGACGGCGTGGAGCAGACCTATGCCTGGGTGTCCTTGACCTGGGACAAAGAGGTCTTTAAGGCTGAATTCCAAGCGGATGTTGATGAAACGATACTCACTCCGGATCTCAACATGCCCGTCGAGTTCCATCTGGAAAGAAGCGAGGGCACGATAACGGGTGTTACGAGCTGCTATGTGGCTTTCGGAGACAAGCGATTTCATGCTCCGGCGGGGGTGTCTTACCGGGGTGCCGCTACTCGGTCGAAGGACGCAACGAACAAAAATGTCTACGATGTGGCAGTGGGTGAGGAGAACGGCGTCTTGGTCGAGAAACGATACCTCCCGGAGAAGTGACATGTTCGGACGGCTCTGTCGCCTCAGTCTATCCGCCTGGATTTTTATCGGTCTTGGAATGGGCGTGGTCTTCGGTCTTTTTTTTGGAGAGCTTTGCAGTCCCCTGAAATTCGTCGGGACGGCCTTCATCAAGCTGCTCCAAATGGGGGTGCTCCCCTATATGGTGGTGTCGTTGATCCATGGGATTGGGGCATTGTCACAAGGAGATGCCAGGCTGATGGCCGGCAAGGGCTCCATAATACTGTTGATCTTTTGGGTTGTGGGACTGGTCGTCATTTTCGCCTTTTCCTTCGCATTTCCGGTTATCCAGAGTTCTTCTTTTTTCAGTGTCTCCGAACCCCGTACGGTCGAGGCTGTTGATCTTCTCGACTACTATATCCCGGCCAACATCTTCGACGCACTGTCAGACGCCTTAATTCCTGCCATCGTGGTTTTCAGCGTGTTTCTTGGTGTGGCACTCCTGCGAATCGAAGACAAGGGGCCATTCATGAACATGCTATCGGTCGCGGCACGCGCCCTTTCCTGGATGACCAAGACCGTAGTAAGAACATCGCCCATTGGAGTTTTTGCCCTTACCGCCACCGCCGTGGGGACATTTTCATTTGAGCAACTTCAGCATCTCCAGGTTTACTTTATGTGCTACATCCTGGCTACCTTTGTCCTGACGTTCTGGATACTGCCGATGATCGTCACCTGTTTCACCTCATTCAGCTTCAGAGATGTTCTTAATTATTCCAAAGAAGCTCTGGTATTAGGTTTTGCCACAGGCAACAACTTCGTTGTCTTGTCTGTCATTGCCGATAAATCCAAAGAATTATTTGCTAAGATCACCCCTAAGGAGGAAAAGACGGGAAACCTGATCGACAGCGTACTGCCTCTTGCGTACAGCTTTCCGAGCGTCGGCAAAATCATTGAAATCCTCTTCATAGTCTTTGTGGCCTGGTATGTGAACCAAGCCCTGGGGATCGTAGATTACCTTCAACTAGCCGTGGCAGGCGTGATGAGCCTGTTCGGGTCACCCAAGGTGGGGATTCCCTTCCTCCTCAATTACATGAAACTGCCCGGCGTCTATTTCGATCTCTACATTATGTCCGACGTGGTGACCCGTAAGTTCAAGGTGCTGCTTCAGACGATGAGCATGCAAGCCCTGACACTCATCGTAGCGTTCGTTCTTGTTAACAAAATTGTCTTTAACGCGAAGAGAATTGTGGTGGCGGTGGTCGGTACGTTCCTGCTGCTCACCGTGTTCGTCCTGACCGTTCGGATGGGCCTGACTTACCTGGTACAGGATACATACCATGAAGACACCATCCTCTTGGGAATGAAGATCACTGATCAATCTCCGGCCAAGGTGCTGGTGAAGCCCCCCGACCTGGCGAGGCATCATCCCGCGCCGACAGAAAAGGAAGGCGAACTCCTCCATAAAATAAAAGAGAGCGGGATCCTTCGCGTAGGATACAATGCCGAGGCCATGCCCTTTGCATTCTTCAATTCAAAGGGTGAACTCGTCGGTTACGACATCTATTTTGCACACCGTTTGGCCGGAGACCTGGGCGTCTCCCTGGAGTTCATCCCTGTTCAAAGAGGAAAAATACAGGAGTACCTTGATAATGGTATCTGTGACATAGTCATGTCGGCAGTACCCATCAGAGTGGATGATCTGGCGAAGATGAATTTTACCCGTCCCTACATGGAGATGAAGGGGGCCTTCGTCGTCAAGGACTACCGAAAGAAGGAATTCCAGACCAGGGCAGACCTGGCAGGCATTAAGGGGCTGCGCATCGCGGTAACTCATGCAAATAGCCTTGAAGACCGACGCCTGCTTCGCCGCTACATCCCAAACTCTGAACTGGTGGAACTCGAAAGCATCAGGGATTTCTTCGTCAAAGGTGACATCGCTGACGCCCTGTTGACAACGGACAAGATCGGCAAGGCCTGGGCGCTGTTATATCCGGAATTCGGAGTGGCTGTGCCGAAACCCCACCTGTTCGTGTATGATGTCGCCTATCCCGTCCCCATCACAAAAGGAGATCACATCTTCCTGGATTACCTGAACCTCTGGTTCACCCTGCAACAGACCAGCGGCGTAATGGGAAAGCAGTTTGACTACTGGATACTGGGCAAAACTCCAGAACGGAAAACCCCTCGCTGGTCTATAATCAGGAATGTATTGCACTGGGTTGATTGAGCCTGGGGGACACCACCGTTTTTCTCAATGATATCCGACCTCTCGATGACAGGAACAGTAATACAAACCTCGACTGAATTTTGGCCGTGGGGAGGAGAGTTCCGTGGCACACCTTCGTAAAACTGGATCGATAACCTGTCGAAATCTCGGCCTGCCGGGGGAAGCAGCACACCAACCCTTGCGCTTTGGCGGTCTCAAGGTTATAAGACATTGTCACGGGGTGTAGCGCAGCCTGGTTAGCGCGCGTGCCTTGGGAGCACGAGGTCGCCGGTCCGAATCCGGCCACCCCGACCATTATTTTTCGCTCTGTACTTTTCGGAGAATGGAGTCAAGCCTCAGCCCTTTGTTTTTGAGTAACCCTTTCTTCTCATAATCCTCATCAATCCCGAAAGGCAGTCAGAAGAAATGAAGTTCGCCCCGTTCCACGGTATTCGGTTGTTGATAGCAATACTAATTGCCCTGGTAGTTGCAAGTACTCTCTGTCACGCGGACAACGGAAATTCCGACGGCCTGCTCAAACTCACGATTCTGCACATGAACGATCCGCATGCCCACTATGTACCTTATTCCAAGGAGGGTTCGTCAGGACTGATAGGTGGATTCGGCAAGGCCCGCACCGTGATATCCGAGGTTCAGGCACAGAATCGGGAGCTTGGCAGACACACACTCATTTTTTTGGCTGGCGACCTTCTGATGGGCACGCCTTTCTCAACCGCATTCAAAGGCCAACTTGGCGTCACGTTAATGAACGAAATGCAATTCGACGCAATGGTAATAGGGAATCACGATTTCGACTATGGGACAGATAACTTGATGACAAATGTCAAGTCGAACGCGAAATTTCCTCTGATCAGCGCAAACATCAAAACCAGGTCCGGTGATTACATTTTTCAAAGGACCTTGATCAAAAACATTTCCAATCCAAAATCAAGAATAGTCGTTCTAGGACTCACAACTCCCGACACACCAGTGACCACTTTTCCCGACAATGTCAAAGACCTGGTCTTCGAAGATTCGGTAAGGACAGCCCAAGAAGTCTTGCTAGGGGCTGATGAGCGAGATCTGGTAATCGCCTTGACCCATCTCGGGGTTCAAGAAGACAAACGATTGGCCCAAGCCTGCCCCAGAATTGACATCATCATCGGAGGTCACTCGCACACGCCGCTGTTCAAGCCGGTAAAAGTCAATAATACCGTTATCTGTCAAGCCGGAGCATACGCACAATACATTGGAAAACTTGATGTAGAAGTTCAGGATGGGCGGGTAGTCAAATATTCCGGAGAGTTGATTTCCCTGGGGCCTGAAATCAACGAAGACCCACAGATTGCATCAATAATAGACCAGTTCAAGAGTACAATGGATTCGAGTCTGAACAGCGTAATCGGCGACACCCAGGTGTTGCTTGAAGGTGGACTAAGAAGCGCAGTGAGGTCCGGCAGGGGAACCAATCTAGGCCGCCTCATAGCCTATAACATGGCTGTAAGCGCGCGATCCGAAGTAACACTGATCAACGGTGGGGCCATAAGGGCAAGCCTTCAAAAAGGCAATATTACCCTTGGAGAAGTGTACACCGTGCTGCCCTTCCCAGACACCGTGGTCAAAATGGATCTCTCCGGAGCCGATATTGCCGAGGTGCTCCAGAGAAGCGCCGGGCTCCCGGACGGCAGCGGAGGAAAATTGCAGTCATTCGGCATAGAATACGGCTTTGAAGACGGAAAAGTGAAAATCACGAGAATAGGGGAGCGTGGTTTTGAACCGGAAAAAGCATACTCGGTTGCTACGAACAACTTTCTTGCAGCAGGCGGAGACGGGTACATCGTTTTCAAAGAAAAGGGTCGGAATATTTACGATTCCTCAATTCTCGTCAGCGATCTGCTGGTGAATTACATAAAGGAAAAGAAAGACATCACGCAGTCGGTCTTGGACAGTATAGAAAGATAGAGTTGGGGTGAAGACTCTTATAATGAGATCTCAACTTTCGCACTTGGCGTGAAAGCGAGGCTTGATGAGCCTCAGAGCCTCCTTCATAGTGCATTCGATAATTTCGCGGACTAATTGCTCTGAAGTTGCATAGAACTCGCGTACTCGATCCAGAGCTAAGGATAGTATGCGAACCAATGCATCGGCGAGCGAGATGTCACGAATTTCCTCACCGGTGGCCAGGAAGAGCCCTCC
>CAINUH010000548.1 GCA_903853735.1 uncultured Desulfomonile sp.
ATGAGCATGGACGAGCTGGGGGAACTCCTGCAAGAGAACGAGATCACGGAGACCCCGGATGGAACTGACCTGGAGCAACTGGTGGAAGGTTATGGCGGGATCGAGGGCTACCTGACCTACCTGAAGGAGCTGCTGATCGAGCATGGGTATAGCTTGGACGTAGCGGCCAGCTTGGAAGCCCGGCGCTTCTACACGGTCCGGCCCCGTGGTAAAAGCTTTTACAACGGAGAGTTCAAGACACTTGCGGAGGCCACGAAGCATAAGACCCACATGAGCAAGGGTGAGCCAGAGGAAAAGTTTGAAGTCGCAGTCTATGATAACGGACAACTCATTGATCCCCGGCATGTGCGGTTGAGCGCCAGGCTCCAAGGCGAAAGCTTTCCCTCGATGCGCCCAGGAAGACTGAGCCCCAACCTCTCGGAACCTGGGGGATACGTGGGACCGGGCAATGACTGCAACTACGCGGACTTGCCGATGCCCGGGCTTCAGGGACCGGACCCCGATCCTGAGACCCTGACCCACGACCGCCTCTGGGACGGGACGCTTATGCTTCGGGAGTTGCAAAAAGATACGATACAGTATAGTAAAACCACCGGTTCAGGCTATGTGCATTGAGTAGTTTATAATTCAATGTCGGGAATGGAATTTACGGTGTCCTGGGCCTAGGACTATTCTTAGGCCCAGGAACTTTGCTGCTTGGTTAATTCAAGCACTTATCTCTTGGACAAGAATGACTATAAAACCTTTAAAATGACTGCATGCCTAGAAAGAGCAAAAAAGTTGTGGTTATTGATGAAGCAGGCCAGCAGCAGAGTAAGGGCCCTGACGGCCAATTCTACGACCGCAAGGGACGATTTGCCCACTGGTCCAGGACCTGCCCCACCCGCCTGGAAAAGAAATTCTGGAAGATGATCGGCGCGGACGAGAATCCTTGGAAGTTTTTCCCTCAGGTGCCCCAGGATGAATATTTGATGGACTTCTTTAGTCCCCAGTTCAATCTCTGCGTGGAGTTGGACGGTCCGGAGCATGCGCATCGGAAAGCCCGGGATGCCAAGCGCGACCAGGCGCTGCTCGCTGCGGGCATCCGGACCCTCAGGCTGACGGCCGGGGAGATGGCGATCCACACGCCCCACGCGATCATCGCACTCATCGAGTCCTGTTTGACGAACATGGTCCAGGTTCAGGTTCAATCCCCCGCCCCTCAAGCCCAGGCATCTAAGGCCACGACCCATGCTCAATAAAGAACGCTATATCCAAGAACGTGAGGGGCAGGAGCTGAAGGACTTTCTGCGTGACTACAAGCACGCCAGTTTGGAAGACCTGGCGGGTTTCGTCTCCCGTTTTTACCTACAAAGCAAAGAAGGCAAGAACTATGGCAAGCCTCTGGGAGACTCCGGGTTCCTGCGGCGACAATTTAGCGACTACGTACTCGAGCACATGGCCAGTGGCTTGGTCAAGGAGATGAAGCGACTGCAGGCCGAGGAAGCCAAGAAAGCAACACAGAAAAATCAGGATGCCCTACTGCTTGAAGACAACGAGATAAAAGAGCACGAGAAGAATGACGGGCTCGTTGTGTCGTCCAAGCACCCGGGCAAATCTAATTGCGAGGACTGCCGCTTCTGGAAGGACTCGGAGTCGAAGTTCGCGTTGCGTTTTGGCCCCTGCTCCAAGCTGGGAATGAACGTGGCAGCTAAGTGGACTTGCGACCAATGGAACCCTAAAGTCGTTCAGGCCAATCTGGTGGGTTCGATCTTCCCGGTCAAGCGCCTATCCCTCTTCGTGGACTTTGACGGAACGCTGGCCCAGGGAGACAACTATCCGGAAATGGGGCTGCCTGATCCCCTCACTGTCAGTAAGATTCTACAGGCCAAGGAAATGGGCTGGTCGGTTGTCATCTATACGCTACGTATGTCGCCTGACGCCCTATGTGATCCGGTGACCGGAGAAGAGGTGGTGGCGGCCCGGAGTCCCGAGGAATTGGCGGAGGTCCGGGCCGAGTTGGTGGCATGGCTTGAGGAATATGGAATTCCATACGACGCGATCTACGCCAAGCACAAGCCCCCCTACACCAAACTTTTAGACGACAACGTCATCAATGTAGGCAACTACGAGGACTGGCGTTCATTCATGGGAGATCCCCCGCGCCTTGGGAAGCTCGAGCAGGGCCCTCCGGACCTCTACTTAAAACTGACGAGCTCTAACACAGTTTGGAATGCCAAGTTGCTAAAGTGGGGCTTAGAGTTCATCGACTTGGACGGTCCTCTAGGCTCAGCGGCCCAAGTTGATCCCCATGTCACCCTACTTTATGGGGCAACGGCGCTCCGGCGTTTTGAGCTGGAAAGTTGGATGCGCCAGCGTTTCACCGCTCCGATCCCCGTGACCTTACGGAATCTCGACGTTTACACAAACGAGGGCAAAGACTACCTCGTCTGTCGGGTGGATTCTCCACAGCTCCATGCCCTGCACAACGACCTGGTGGCCACGTTCGGGGAGAAGACGGAGCACTCATTCAACCCTCACATCACCTTGGCGGTTTTCGAAGAGGGCAAAGCCCCTGATCCCAGCGCCCTAGAATTTCCCAGAGGTGCTGAGATCGCCCTGGACTTGTGCACAGCCATGGACATGAGCGCCTCTCAGATTAGATTCCACATTGTTACCCAGCCGGTGACCGAGGAGATAAAAGCTTCTCTCGTTGACTACCCCCACGAAGGCCTCCCGACCGATTTGTGGGCGGGTTCTCCCAACGAAGCAGGCTACACACTTATCCCATCCATTGAAGAAAAGCTCAAAGAGGTTGGACAGCAGCTTGTTGATCAGGCGTTTGGTTCACACGTCCCGGTCCAAGCACTCCTCCTCCAAGGATCCTGCACCTCTCAATTCTATGACTTCGATACCGACCTGGACCTGCTGGCCCTGATCGATCCCGAAGTCGCACGTGGTTTGGATGCTACCAATGAGGAGCTTGAGAAGCTGGATAAGGAGCACAGTCTAAAGACTGACGCAGGCGACCGGCCGGTGGAATTGCGGGTCCACACCCCAGATGAAATAAAGGATACAAAATTCCTTGAGGAAACGGACGGCCTTTACGACATCACCCACAGGACCTGGATCAAGAAGCCTGTGATGATCGACGCTTCAAAGTTCAATCGGAAGCCTATCATCGCCCAGGCCTCGAAGGCGGCCACTAAAAAAGCCCTGGAATGGGACAAGGCCTTCGGCCAGATCAATCGAGACCTCCATGAGTTGGAGCTGGTTAAAAAGTACATGGTTACCGAACCCCAGGAGAAGAAGAAAGACCTCACAAAGTACACTGGGGTTTTGCTAGGAAAGATCCATAGCATCTGCCTCCGGCTTTGGAACGAGCGTAAGTCCTTGCGCGAGGCCCGGCGTAAGGCCCCTCACGAGGGCAAGGAGGGAAAGCTCGGGTATTCCAACGCGCTTCCGGCCGTAGTCGAGTACAAACTTTTGACCGTATGGGGATATTTGCCAAAGATTTACGCCATTGGGAAGTTTGCCAAGGAGTCACCTGAGTTCTCTTTGCTGGAGCTTGACCGGCTCCTTGAGATATCCCAGGGGTGTGGGCTGCGGGCGTCCTTGGAAGGCGCGAAGAAAAAAGAAGTGCTTGGGCCTCATGACGCCCCTGCGGGGGATTACTCGCCTAAAAAGGCCACCCCTATCAGCAAGTTGATGGATTCTGACTCTAGCAGGAAGTTTTTTAAGGACTGGGTATATACAAATACTGATGCCATCAACAATGCTTTTGAATATGAAGAGCACGATCATCCAGATATGACAAAAAAACAGAGGGGTGACCTCTGGAAAGAGACTGCCAGACGCGAGTTCGATCAACGCTTTGACGACGTAATTTATAAAGTTGATGAACTTTACGAAGAAAGCACGTTGACTTTATACAGGATGATTACGGTCGAGGATGAGGAGGATTTTCTTATAAAACTTTCCAATGAGCAGACTCTTCCAGAGTACACCGGTATCGGACCTTTTTGGGCTTTTGAAAAGGGTAAGGCAGAGGCTCACTGGGGCATGGGTGGAGAACACGTACTCCTTATTGGTGAGGTTAATCATGACGACGTGGATTGGGACCTCACGCTTCTTCTGCAACTCGACATCAACACAGGCGATCAGGAAGCGGAAGTGCGCCTTCACGAGGGGGTTCCAGTAAAGATTGTTGGAGTGGAGGTCGGGCATAAAGAAGTTCCAATGGATCATCCTGTGGTGTTACAGGCCTCCTTGGAAGGTGCTCTTAAAAATACAAAGAACTTCAAGACCGAGGAAGGTGATTTTTCGGTGTACGACACAGAAAAGGAGGCCCGTGGTCGGGCCGACATGTTCACCGTTCACAAAGATCCTGAAGGCTGGGTGGTCCGCAATGCACTGGTCCCCGAGGACCAGCGGC
>CAINUH010000549.1 GCA_903853735.1 uncultured Desulfomonile sp.
CCTTCTGTCATGCCGGACCTGCCTGTGCGTCGCACGCAGACAGGCTTGATCCGGCATCCAGTTTAAAAGGAGATGCTTTGCAGCCCCGCACATCAACTCTGATTTGGACAAGAATTTTGGCAACTGGTATATGCAAATTATCCTGATTCTATACGGGTGCTGAGTTCAAGAATATCGGCCTTTCGTGAAAGGCTCTGGGACCCATAATCAAGAATCGCATTGAATTCTCGTCTTGCATCCTCTATCTTCTTCTCCATTCGGGGCCTCCTGCTTTCGTATTGTTTGCTCACAATTCTTAAAGCATGAGAGGCTCCGTAGAACAACTAATATTCATAAGCTCTTATCTAAGACGGAAAAGCGCGGCACCCAACACCATAGTAATTCGGACGTGGCCGACCACGTCAAGCAATTCTTGATGGGTTGATTCCACTCAACATGGTGGTCGGCTATAACCGACTTTCAGTTATCAAGTTTCGGAGATCAAGAGATGCGCTGGTTCCGGTCCCACAGCAATATACCGAGAACTCATACGGAGGGACTGCTCAAAGGCGACTCATATCTGACCTATGCTATACGGGTCGAGGATAAAGCCTTTGACGTAATTGTCATAAGTCTTTCAGGCAAGATATTTGTGGACAACGCAGAACTCTTGCGCAGAGATCTTGTCCGGATCATTGAGTCCGGATCTCTCAAGAATGTGGTGATAGATCTTGCCAAGGTTGAATACTTCGACAGTTCTGGAGTGGCAGTCCTTATGGAGATGTTCCAGATTTGTGAACGGCTTAATAACTCATTCAAACTGGCCAATGTACCGCCGGGAATTCAGAGCCTGGTGGAACTAGTTGATTTCAAGGACGTTACAAATGCCCACGTCCTGCAGCCCAGATCTGAACCCAGTCTGATTATACAAATGGGGGAGGGGGCACAGAATGTGTACAACACGGGGAGGGACATCCTCGTCTTTATTGGTGGATCTGTAGAAGCTTTGATCAAGGACTTGACCAATCCCGGAAAGCTGCGTTGGGATAGTTTATCAAAACTAATCGAGAGATGCGGAACCGACGCGGTTCCAATAGTCGCTATTCTCAGCTTTCTCATGGGTGGGATTCTTGCATTTCAAGCCGCCATTCAATTACGCAAGTTTGGGGCAAACATCTTCGTGGCCGACCTTGTCGGGCTCTCGATTGTGCTTGAAATGGGGCCCCTAATAACCTCGCTGATCGTATCCGGCAGATCGGGCGCCGCGTTCGCGGCCCAGATCGGCACGATGCAGGTGACTGAGGAAATCGACGCCCTTCGAGTTATGGGTATAGATCCGATCCGCTACCTGGTCTCACCCCGCATCGTGGCTGTAGCACTGACGGTTCCATGCTTGACGTTGATCGGGGACCTGGTGGGAATCGTAGGAGGATGTCTGGTCGCTCAGCTCTCTCTGGATTTGACTCCAACTGCTTATTTCAACCAACTTCACAAAGTCCTTGAACTCTCCGACGTGGTCAAGGGACTGATCAAAAGCTTTGTGTTTGGGGTAGAGATAGCAATGATAGGGTGTCTGAGAGGATTTCAAGTTAGGGGTGGAGCTGAGAATGTGGGCTCTGCGACCACTTCAGCGGTCGTCACTTGCATCTTCGTGCTGACCGTAACAGACGCGCTGTTTTCAATGCTTTTCCACTATTCTCCCCCGGTGTGGAAATCTTGATGTGGGAAGGCTAAGCAGAGGGTAACTTGAGTGATGTTTCTGGAAACGGCGCCTCGAGGCTAAATGGATCGGCCTCAGCCCCAATCATCTCAGTCAGAAATCTGACGGTCGGATATGGGGATGAAATAATTTTGGAGGATGTCTCTTTCGACGTGTTTAAAGGCGAGGTTCTAGCTGTTCTGGGTAGGTCCGGATGCGGCAAGAGTACGCTTTTCAAGGCCATGATCGGTCTGGTCGAGCCTCGCACCGGTCAGGTTACTATTGATGGGCACAAAGTCGAGCACGTTACCGAAGGAGGCTCTGGAAGGATTCTGAGAAAGATAGGCGTGTTGTTCCAGTCGGGAGCCCTTTTCAGCTCCATGACGTTGGCGGAAAATGTGGCGTTTCCGCTGCGCCAGTACACTACTTTGCCGGAAAACAATGTCGAACAACTTGTCGCTTTAAAACTCATGCAGGTGGGGCTAGCGGGATGGGGAAAATACCTTCCCTCGGAGCTAAGCGGTGGAATGCAGAAGAGAGCGGCCTTGGCACGCGCCATGGCAATGGATCCCCCGCTTCTTTTTTTTGACGAACCCTCTGCCGGATTAGATCCTGTTACCAGTGCCGAACTGGACATTACTATACTGAGAATAACAGCCACAATGGGAACAACCATCGTTATGGTGACCCACGAACTTGCCAGCATTCTCAACATAGCCGATCGCGTGATCATGTTGGACGCAAAGGAAAAGGGTATTATTGCGGAAGGAAAGCCTGATGACCTCAAAAAATCCTCCGATGAATCACGGGTCAGAGATTTTTTCAACCGTTCCCCTGCCGGAAAGCGGCTCAGGAGTTCTACATGATTCACATTCGAAAAAACCGATAATCGTCATGGTCGATTTTCCTGATACAATATAAAAAGGATTTAAACGATCAGCCATGCACCATGCGAGTAGGAAAGTTCTTGCGTTATACGGATTGATAAGCCCATATTCCGATTGGCTAAAATATATGTGCTCACTTCCCGTCCAGACCGTTTCAGGATCAGACCATGTCAAGTCAGGCTCGTAAACTTAAAATAGGACTTTTTGTGGTGGCGAGTTTGCTGCTCGCTGTGGCGATAATTATCTGGTTGGGCGCTACTCGAATCTTCGAGCAATCCAACGTGGTAGTCGCCTATTTCACAGAGAGCGTTCAGGGTCTTGAGGCAGACAGCCCGGTAAAGTTTAGGGGAGTTCCGGTAGGGCGTGTCAAAGCCATTCGGATGGCGCCTGACGGTAGACTTATTGAAGTGGTCATGAGCTTGGGCCGAAACTTCAAGTTCACGGAAGACCTAGGAATCAAGATGAATTTGCTGGGGCTAACAGGGCTAAAGTATCTGGAAATGGACACTTTTAGGCCGGATCAGCCACGAGAGGCCATTGACATAGAATTTACCCCTCCCTACCGGGTCATTACCACTTACGCCTCTGACATTCGGGAAATTGGAAACGCATTGGAAAAAATCTTCCAGAAAATAAACGCGGTAGACGTTGAACGACTTTCCAATCACCTTTCCAAGGTTGCCGTCAAGCTTGACAGGATTCTGGCAGAGCCTAAACTCGATAGCATAGGCGCCGATGCAGCAGATGCCTTGAAGGAGATCAAAGAGA
>CAINUH010000550.1 GCA_903853735.1 uncultured Desulfomonile sp.
ACCTTATGATTCCAAGTCCGAAAATAGTTAAGCCGAGTCACCTGGGCAATTCTATTTCAAAGTCCCTTCATAATTTTATTGAAGTGTAGTTATAACAGGTCTAATCTCCCTAAAATAAGCAGTTTCTCAACAATCATAAATCAAGAATCGTTTTCTCTGGAAATCTCTGAAACAGTGCAGAGGTAAGGAATATGAAGAGATTGGTATTGTTAACGGTTTTGTTTGTGGGGATTATGGCTCTCTACGCCAACGCCGGGTGTGTGGTGGTTGAGGTTGGTGCCCCCATGTATATCCGTTGGGATGATATTGTCATATCAGATAGAATCCAAGTCTTAGGGTCAGAGGCCCAATATATGGACAGGATGAGGAAGGACATTGAGCGGGGTGCCGCTATTTGGGTTGAGGAGGGAACTCCTGTAAAAATCTTAAGAGAAATTCCGCCAAATGGTTTGTTGATAGAAGTAAAGGGGGTTCCTCTTTTTTCTTATAAAGGTTACATAAATTGTGATTAAATAAAGCGGATTATAAAAACGACCAGATTTATTTTCTAGTTGGCTTTAAGCGGCGTATTGGTATCAAACGCAAGGGAGTTTTTACAGTGAAACTCTTTGTCATACTAATAATGGGATTGTTGGTATTCGCTTTCACTGGCTTACAAGATGTCAGGGCTAATGAAGCGGATGAAGCCCGTAAAACTGGGTTGAAGTATTACAATGGTGAGGGGGTCAAGCAGGATTATCAAGAGGCTCTGAAATGGTTTAGAAAAGCCGCTGATAAGGGGGACACAGATGCTCAATACGAGATAGGCACCATGTATGCTGCCGGTGACGGCGTTACTGCAGACCCTATAGAGGCACTAAAATGGTTGAGGAAAGCTGCAGCTCAAGGTAATGCGGATGCTCAATGCGAGATAGGCGACATGTGTAGGAATGGTCAGATTCGAGCATTCGTGCAAGTTGATCCGAAGCGGATAAATGAGTCGGAAGAGGCAGAGCGGAGACTAAGCCTATCCAAAATCAAGGAATCGGAACAAGTCAAAGATAAAAAGTTGAGTCTTGGGTCTATCGGCCCGACGAAAAACCACACCTAGCCACTCCAAGTGTCGTGAAAGAACGAAAAACACCTTCGTTAAAATCGCGTGGCGGATTTTGGAAATCCGCTTGCTTTTTGCAATCCCGCCCGTTATTTTAGAATAGGCTATTAAGTTAAAACAAGGAGAATCTTATTTTAGGTTCAAGGCAGGACGCATGAAACGAACGCTCCAGGGGCGCTATGTGACGGTATCGACGGTAGGCGAGAAGGCGTGGGCCTTTGTCCCTGCGCCGCTGCCACCACATCCACCCATCGACTGGACGCCGGGACTACGCAGCAAATTCGACCAGGCGCTGCTAGCGCTGGGCCGTTTGGACAGCGTCTCCACGCTCCTTCCCGAAACATCGCTTTTTCTCTACATGTACATCCGCAAGGAGGCTGTGCTCTCCTCGATGATCGAGGGCACGCAGTCGTCTCTTTCGGACCTGCTCCTGTTCGAACTGGATCAGGAGCCGGGCGTCCCGCTGGGTGATGTACGGGAGGTCAGCAATTACGTGGCCGCCCTGAACCATGGTCTGAGCCGTTTGGAAGAAGGGTTTCCGCTGTCGTTGCGACTGATCAAAGAGATTCATGGCGTGATTCTGACCAGGGGGCGTGGCAGCAATCAGACCCCAGGACAATTCAGGCGCAGTCAGAACTGGATCGGTGGCGCCAAGCCCGGCAATGCCGCCTTCGTTCCACCTCCGGCAGAAGAGGTTCTGGAGTGCATGGGCAAGCTCGAACTGTTCCTACATGATCAGCCCGAACCGACGCCAGCGCTGCTCAAGGCGGCGCTGGCGCATGTCCAGTTCGAGACGATCCACCCGTTCCTCGATGGTAACGGTCGTCTTGGCCGCCTGCTGATCACACTGCTGCTTTGCTCACGATCAGTCCTGCGGAAACCGATGCTCTACCTGAGCCTCTATTTCAAGACTCACCGCCAGTATTACTACGAGTTGCTGAATAATGTGCGCCTAACCGGTGATTGGGAGGCCTGGCTCGATTTCTTCGCCGAGGCGGTCATCGTAACCGCCACGCAGGCGGTGGAAACGGCGCAGCAGCTTCTCGATTTGTCCAATAGGGACCGTGACAAGATTAGTGGGCTTGGGCGGGCAACGGCCTCAACTTTGGCAGTGCATCGAGAGTTGATGGAACATCCCATCGCCACGTCGGGCCGGCTGGTGGAGAAGACCAGCATTACCCCGGCCACGATCAACAAGGCCCTAGGGCATCTGGAACGCCTCGGCATTGTGAGGGAGATCACCGCTCAGAAACGCAACAGGCTGTTCAGTTACGCTGGGTATGTAGAGATCATGAATCGGGGCACGGAACTTCCTGGCAGGTAGAGCCAACTCGATTCCGGTTTCAACGTAAAAGCAAAAAAGGCCACAGGCGAAAACCGGTGACCTTAAATATTCATTTGGTAGCGGGGAGAGGATTTGAACCTCTGACCTTTGGGTTATGAGCCCAACGAGCTACCTGGCTGCTCCACCCCGCGGCATCCTTATAGTTTAACAAACTGAATTCTTATGTCAAGCCAATTTGCCGAAATATTTGCGCCACATCTCCAAACCGGTATCTCAAAGCCTTATTTTAAATCACTGCTTAGATAACAACTGTAACTAAGTCAGTATCTTAAATAACAACTACCGGCCAAATTTGTTTTCGTTCAACTCAGCCTCAGCCAGGATCTTTCTTCTTAGTTCAAACATGTCTTCCCCCATAGCGCACGCCGTGAGATACTGAACGAACCGACTCGGATTCTTCCCGAGTATCCCGAAGAATTGCTTCCAATATTGGATTCTTGCGCTTGATATCACGCCTTGGCGCCAACACAACCGTAT
>CAINUH010000551.1 GCA_903853735.1 uncultured Desulfomonile sp.
CTCTAAATCCCTCAAAACCGCTGCTAGAAGTTCATGACGTGGGCCACTTACGTCCCGGTAAGGCTCTGTCTTTAGGTTCGGAACCTTGATCTCCCATTCGACCAGGCCAGTATATCTCCCAAGAGTCAATACCGAGCGGATAGGTGCGAGCTTTTTATTGATTGAGGTATGCTGGAGGTTCTTTTCTTTGAGGAAGCCGACATAATCCAGAAGAATTTGGTACGCGTACTCAGCGCCGCCTTGCAGCAATCGCCCCACGCCCGGCTCTGCTGCTTGGTAGCCCATGAATCGCCCAAAAAACTCTAAATCGGCGGTATAGGTCTTTTGTGTAAGCTCACTCTTCCCGACCATGAGTCGGCGCAAAAGTTCTTCAACAGGGCTAGTGACATTAGCTTGATCGGTATTTGCTACTGCTTTGAGCATGGGCGTGGACCTCCTGGAATGTGTGGTCTCTGCTATAAAGTTATCGTAAAATTGGCAACAGATCCGATGTTATGTTATAAGCTAAACCCTACTATATAGAGGCTAGAGTCCCGGTGCAAGCAAAAAGATTACAAAACCGTCTCCCCAATAAGCGAAACTACTTGACAGACGATAAGTCACGGTGTAATCAACATGGAAACTGAGTCTTGCAAGCGGGAACGCCCATACAGAGCTAAACACATCAGAAAATGCTTTCCGTTAGCGAGTGATCCAGTTGTGAGCAGGTGGATAGAGCGTGGATTCTTGAGCCACGGTACTGTAAGGAGAGGGACTCTGACACTAAACACCTTCAGTCTGAGTGAAATTGTGCATACAGGAATTCTCGCTGAAATATCGGCTCACGGCATAACCAGAGTCCCAGACAACGTGATGATAGAAATCAAGCGAAATGGGCCAGACATGACTGACATCACACATCACCCGCTGAAGGACAGTTACGAAATCACCAGATACTATGAAGACATTCGTTACGATGCATGTCTCATCTTTGTCTCTCTGGAGACTATGACTACGGTCAGAACCAATCGGCATTATTGGCGCGATGGACAGATATACACACCGAAAACCCGCCATAAACAAGCAGTTCGTACCTACATTGGACAGCTCAGGCGGCCTCACGAAGTATCTGGCATTATAAATCAGGCGGTGTTTCATCCTGAAGAGTATCACATGGATCGAGCTATTGTAATTATTCATGTGGGATCTATAGCAAACAGGGTGTGTGCTGCGCTCGGCCTGGACACGGCATGGCAAGCTTCAATGCCTGCCCTTTAATTTTTTTTGTGATACAACCGCCTCAGCGGTAAGCTAAAGCGTATAGCGCAGGAGCAACCATGACGAACTTACAGTTGTTACGAATTACCAAGGGAATGTCACAATCCGAACTAGCCCAAAAGCTAGGAATGCGACCATGTGACTTGTCTAAACTCGAAAACCGCTGGTATGCAAGGATCAACAGCCGGGTCTTTGGCAATATCAAAAGGCTTTTCGGTACGGAGTGGACTTTTGAGGCCCTCATGCAAGAGGCGTCCGCACCCTCCCCCCCGTCCCAGATCGAGCCCCCGCCCGATTCCTCGGAGGGTGAGATGAGAAAGGCCAGCTAGGGCCTCACATGACTGACGATCCTTTTGAATGGAGAGCGAAATGGCAATGAACACGGCTCCAAAGCCGGGAGACCGGCACCCCATACCGACCCGCCTGCGTGACTGGTATTCCGAATGTGGCCAGGAGATTGTTTCAGTGGATGAGGAGGTCACACCGAACCAGGCCGAATTATCATTCGGCGCAGATAAGGTTACGATTCTCATGAACGGACGCATCAGCCTCGAATTGGATCGACCCCTCTGGGAACAGGTCAAGCTGGATGCGACGAGAATGGGCGTCACCACGGCACAGTTCTTCGATGAGCTGTTCATCATTTACACAACATTATTAACTGCAAAGGTTAGCGTGCCTGAACTCAAATAGGGCAAGAGGGAGAAACGGCGATGACTTATTTGGAATACATCC
>CAINUH010000552.1 GCA_903853735.1 uncultured Desulfomonile sp.
AACTTCACAGGAATCGACGATTCTAAATTCTGATCTTGAAGAACTTTCGCTTACCTACCTGAAGAGTCATCACACTTGACCCGATTTCGATTTCCATGGCAGGATCGGAAATTTTTTGCCCATCCAATTTCACAGCTCCCTGTGTGACCAGTCTTCGGGCTTCCGCCCGTGAGATGGACGCACAAATAGAAGCGATTTCGTATATCTGCATCCTGGCTTGACTCATACATTTCAGCGGGATTTCATCAGGAATCTCTTTTCTCTGGACAACCTTCTCGAAATGTTCCTCGGCTTGCCTGGCGGCCGCATCAGTGTGATATTCGGCTACTATGCTGCGAGCAAGAGCTTTTTTTATCTGCATCGGATGGAGAGGATCCTCCATGTCGCGGTGTTCATCGACGACCTTGAGAGCCTTTCCGTAACGCTGGATTATCTCTGGACTCACATCAGTCAACAAGGTGAAATATTTTACAATTAGATCATCCTGTATGGACATGGTTTTTCCGAACATATCTTCGGGCGTGTCGTCCACTGCAATGTAGTTTCGTTCAGTCTTGCTCATTTTCTTGGATCCGTCGAGACCCTCGATGAGCGGTGTCATAAGCACAATTTGCGGTTCCTGCCCGTGCTGAATCTGCATGTCTCGGCCTGCAAGCAGGTTGAATTTCTGGTCGGTTCCGCCCAGTTCCACATCGCACTGAAGCGCCACTGAATCATATCCCTGCATCAGTGGATAGAGGAATTCCGTGATCGAGATAGGGCTGCCATCCTTATAGCGTTTTTCAAAATCGTTTCGCTCAAGCATTCGTGCCACAGTGGAGCGGTAGGCGAGGTCCAGGCAATCGGCGAAAGACATGGAGTCGAACCACTCACCGTTGCTGCGCAGTTCAGTCCTTCCCTCGTCAAGGATCTTGAAAACCTGTTGTTTGAATGTCTTGGCGTGTTCCCAGACCTGTTCCTTAGTGAGTCTGACCCTTGATTCGGCCCGTTCAGTGGGGTCGCCAATCCTGGCGGTAAAGTCCCCGACCAGAAAGATAGCCGTATGCCCGAGTTGTTGAAAGTGCCTGAGCTTGCGGATAGTGACCATGTGTCCCAAATGAATGTCCGAAGCCGTTGGATCCACCCCCAATTTAACTCGGATGGGTGTTCCTGTTTCAATACTTTTTGTGAGACGTCTGCGGAGTTCATCTTCGTTTATGATCTCTTCGACACCCCTCATAATATACTTTACTTGGGTTTCAACGTCGGAAAACAACATCCTACAGCCTTTCCTCCAACCTTGTTCTTCTCACAGGCGAGCGACCGAAATCTATCTAAGAAGGATTCACGTTCCAATGTACACGTCACGCCAAATCCAATCCATCATATATTGCTTTCTTGCCGGCCTGTTACGCTCGTTGCAAGTGCAAAAAAAATTCTCTGTTACCTTTGGGACCTCGTACCGGACTTTCTATTTGAGCAAGTACCAGAAAACCACAGTTTCCTGCGGCCGTCCTGGCCTTTTCCACTGCTTCCAAAATCTTGCTCTCGTCTCTTACCACTCCACCTTTTCCAACATGTTCCCTGCCTGCCTCGAACTGAGGCTTCACCAGCGGTACCAACCATCCTTTCTCGGGAATGATTTCACTGAATTTTTGGAACACGAGTTTCAAGGAAATGAAGGACAGATCGGCTACCGCTGCATCCACATGGCCCGGGAGTGATCCTGCGTCCACGTACCGAATGTTGGTCCGCTCCATAACCGTCACTCTTTCATCCGTACGAATTCGCCAGTCGAGCTGACCGTAACCGACGTCAAGACAGATTACTTTCCGGGCACCTCTTTGGAGCAGGCAATGTGTGAATCCGCCCGTGGAAGCTCCTGCATCCAACAACACCAGTCCTTTCGGGTCCAATTTGAACGCGTCGAGAGCAGCCTCCAGCTTGATGCCTCCACGACTCACATAAGGTATGCCCTCTTTTAGCGATAAGGCAGCTACACTCGACACCTCTTTGCCTGGTTTGTCAATCCTGACGCCATCCACCGTGACTTTTCCAGCCATGATAAGAGCACCGGCTCGTCGCCGCGAAGGCACCAATCCCTTCTCGAAAAGGAGAACGTCAAGACGTTTCTTTGAACTGCGAATATCCATGGAGAAAGTTCATCCGGCAGGCAGACTTCAGGAACCCGGCATGATGGTGAAATCCAACACGTCGACTATGCTGAAACCGTAATAAAGGTAAACGGAACCACTACCAAGAAAGTCTCGAGGATTGTGCACGGTAAAATGGTACGAGTACTGGCCTGAACGACTAATCAGGTGGACCGTTTCCTCATATTGCCTGGAATCCGGCAGCTTGATCACAAATTTCAATGGCACCTCAGGTTGGGATGCGTTGTAAGAAAAACGGACCATAAGGGTGAGCTTGTCCCCGAAAAGTTCGGCGTTGAAGGAACGACCATTGCCTATAAAAGTCAATTGGTTATCCTTCAAAACTGCCGGACCGAATTGCAGATCGTAAATGGATACTCTTCCAGGCATTTCCCACGAAAACCTGCCTGCGTCTTCAGTAACGCCGACCCCTTTTACGTCCGATTCCTTGGCGCTGGAAAAGGGCGCCCCAAAGTACATACCGGCCACAAGCAGGAATAGCCCCGACAAGATCAGATGACGGCACAAAAACCCCCGAGGAAATCTCAACTCTCTGTCTTCCGTCGCCGTCCCGAACATCATGCTCCCCACCACTTGGGTTTTATCGGCTCAGGAGTAACCTCCGAAACACCGCTGGATCTTCGTCGGCCCCAGCCATCTGTTGTTTGTTGAGCGAATCCATTGGTCGGCTTCGTGATTACTTCCATAGGCGAGGATTCTTTTCCGCTCTTTGCGCCTGAGATCAAATCCAAGAGTTGTTCACCGGGAAGGGGTGCGGGCGCTCTTTCTCTTTCACCTAATTGTTTCTTGGCCTTTGACCCCATTGAGCTGAATAGCCAGGACAAGAGAAGTATTAATACAAGGGGAATCAAGCTATAGATCACGTTCTCCAGATTGTCCATGTTTGTTTTACTCCCAAGCATCCGAAGCAGTTCGTTTCAGCAATAATAATGCCACAAGATAATGCCGGCTTCAATTATATTATTCATATACAACAATTTTGGGCGAGAACTTGAAAAGATGGTCGGTCAAACGTAGACTGACGCCGACTTGCCTTCAAATGGTGAATTAGCGGAGACTCTTCGGGCCTGCCGTCGTATGTCCGAAGCGAACTTCATCTGTTGATGTGTGTAGCGGAATATACATGCCCTCGGGCTTCCTGGTTTCAAGGCAAATCCGAGAGAGTTGTAACATGGCCGCACAATATCTTATGCCGCACTAACAGCTTTTTCTTGCGATCGACAGGATAATGGTTTACGCTTATGATTACATAAGGTTGCAAGGACCTGGGAATAACAGTGGAAGTCAAGGAACTTATCAGACAGATTGGCCGTCTAGAACCGCTAAATCCATATCAGGCGGCCGGCATGACCGCGGTTATCAACCAAAGCGGCATCCCTCTGGGGACTGATTCCCAGTTAGATGTGGAAGGTTTGAGCAGTGTCATGATGGTCCTGGACCGGACCGGCGAGGAGGCGGCCCCGTACCTGATAGGCCTCAGACACTCTGATAAAACGCTGACCTTGTTTCTGAAATTCCCTAGACAATCGCTAGATGAACTAACGTATCTGACATCCTTCAAAGGAAGACGGCAGGCTATTCGCGACACCATGATCCCGGTGGTATACGAGATTCCCAACTGGCTCGACCTGGTTCGGGTACTATCTCGATATTTTCTTGAAAGAGATGAAGACTCTCTTGACGGACATATTGAGAAGATAATGGAGATCATCATCAGTTTTTTGTTCGCTTCTGTAGCCCAGCCATTTGACGCGAGTGCCCGGGCTGAAGGAGAGTATGCTTTATGCCGTTTGGTGGAAAGTATTCTCAACCTGTCTCCGGAGAACCAACTTGACTCATACCTGGCCTTCGTAAAGAAAAGTCTGGAATTCCTTGTTAAAAATCCTTTTCGCAAATCCATTAACTCCTTTGACCGTCGTGTTCTGGAGATCTCACTGATCCGATCTGCTTTAAAGAAGCGTGACGGGGACATCGGTAATTTGATTACTCCTCTTCTGAATACGATGGCCTCACAGGCGTTACTGACGGCCCTGGACGAGATGAACCCATGTCCTCACGAAATTGTTGAACGCTTGGAACAAGCCACGGCCGAAGAGGACTTTCCAGAGAGAGACCGTTTCGCCAAAGAGATTCTCCAAAGGATAAACAGTCACGGGCACGACCAAATCGAGAAGTTCAAGCGTATGTATGCTTTGGCCGTAGACGGTGGTGAACAAATCGCGCAAGCGGAACTTACCGAAGGTATTACGTTCATCAAGAGCCTTGGGGATGAATGGCAGGGAATTCTCGGCTCCTTCATGAACATGATTGATGTGATTCCTCCGAGAGTTCAGGAGTCGTTTTCAGATGTCCTGGCTATTCAAATCCTTGAGATAGACAGGCCGGAAGTCAAACAACTGCTCATCGACGGCCTGTGCGGCATCGTGGTCCGCCTTGAGAAAACACGTAAGAAAGCATCGAGAGATCTTGTAAACACTCTTGCCGAATTTTTCCTGGATAGAATTAACTCGTCCGGCGACACGGGCCAAGCTTTGTCGGCTCTAAGAGCACTGGAGGCTCTAGGCGTGACATTTGGAACGGCCAACTATTTTCTGATGGCGCAGGAACTCATGGAGCATCTCGTGCGGCGACCCTTGATTCCTCCCAGGGAAAAGAAATACACGATTGAAGACGACGATACGGGTGAACCACTGGTGCTGGCCGAGGAGGCCGGTACAAATGAGAGTCATGTGATGCATATCAAAAGCCTTATGGCTATAATAGCCTCTAATCCTAGAATCATGCATCGGCTCATTCCATATTTAATCGTTCAGATCGAAATAGGACAAGTGCAGCTATGTGACGAGGATTTGATCCAGATATGGATTTCCAGGCTTTTGAGAGCGAATTCCTCTGTGATGCATTTTCTGATTCGAACGCTCATAAAGGCCTTACCTTACTCTTTCAAAGAGATCGGCCCACTGGACACGCTCCGGCTCACTGCTGCGGGACTCGCGAGAGAACTTGCGAACAGAGGAATAAAGCCTATAGGCAACTTCCTGGGTAAACTCCGTGGGGACATCCATTGGAGGGGCAGCATAGAGAATCTGTACTTCTGTCAAGGGATAGCGAAATACCTTGCTACCGGGCAACGAGAGTTCATTGCAGAATGGATGCCGACCGAATCAATGCCTTATTTGGATATGACGAACTGGTGTTCGCCTGTTGAGGCAGAGGGCATCATGGACCTGTGCCGCCAAGTATTTCATGATTACAGTCTGGACCCGGAACAAAAAGATGGAATGGCGAGGTTGGCATCCGTCGATACGGCAGGATATCGAAATTCATCCAAATGGCCGGAATTTTCACGCCGGGTAGTCCTGGACATGATTGAATTGGTCAAAGGTCTTCACAGTAAATATTTTGTTGACCGCCAATCCGTTTCAGGTTCAACAGTCGACGAGGATCTTGAAAGACTTGACCGAATAATTCTCGAAAGGCAGCGCACAAAAGAAAACCTTTTGACTCCGGATATCCGAGAGCCCTTTCCCAAAGCGGTAACTCTCACGGAGGGAACGGATGACTGGGCTAAGGAATTGGATAGAATTGGCCAGGAACAACCTGGAACGCCGATCATATTAAGGGCAAAAAAAGCTGGACACGCTTATGCTCAAAAGGCCACGTACATCGAGGAACGTTTTGAGGCTTTCAACAAGGACCTCGGCATGGAGGCGCAGCAGGAAACTCTTGCCACGAGTATCAACAACACACACTTCGAACTTATAACCCTGGAAAATCTCCCCGTGGCTCTAACTTTTCTGGATTACCTGGTGCGTGGAATATCTGTAAATGGCCATTCCAGCCACTACCTTGAGCAGGCTGGCAGCGATCTCCGCAAATCCGGAGAACTCGGTCTCACCTTCGATAAAGTGCGTGACTTGCTGAAAGTTATTAAAAAGGAACTGGACGACGTTCACACCCTTTACAGGTCGCGCTTCGAAGAACCTTTCGACAACTTCCTTGCGGTTTGCCCTATGGATAGACTTCCTAGAAAGCTCAAAGACTTGACAACCCTCAAAAGAATTCCAGACACTGATTTTTTCAAAAATTATCTTAAGACACTGTACGTCTCAGACCTTCAGGCCAGGGACGGAAATCTGAGAGTCTTAGAGACGTTCATAGACAAGGTGGAACTCTTCTTGAACCAGCGCCTTGCTGAGTCCGGCAGAATGGTTCGTGGAAGCAGCGAACTGAAGGGCACGCCTGTTCCTTTCTACTTTCCCAGCCAGGAGGAGCTATCACCGTGCAAGATAGGACAGAAGGCATCGTTGCTGCAATTTGCCGAAAACACGCCTCCGTACTTTGTTATCACCACGGATCAACCTCTCATGAATGCCGAGGAAATGGCTTCCGATCCCAACTTTCGCGATAGTTTGGCGGCAGCGGTCCATCAGCTTGGGAAAGTGTGGCGAAGATCGCTGGGGGATCCATCCGACCCGGCTCTTTTCTCAGTGCGATCTGGAGCGCGAATATCCATGCCCGGAATGATGACTACCATCATGAACGTCGGCATAAATGACGAGATCGCAGTGGGTCTCGCCAAGAAAGTTGGGACATGGTTTGCTTACGACTGCTATCGCCGTTTTTTACAGGAGTTCGCTCAGTCGGTCTTTGGAGTGGAACGGGATGAATTCCAGGAATTAATAGATGAAGGTAAGGCGAAGTTCAAGGTCTTGCGCAAAGCGTCAATGAGTGCGGAACAGATGAAGAGCCTGGCTTTTGATTATAAAAGCCGGGTAGCACAATTGGCGCCTGAGGCAATCGATCTGCTGGATAGCGGCCAGTTCCTCGAAATACTCTTCCGTTGCGCAGTAGCTGTCCTCCACTCCTTTGAAAGTCAGGCAGCCTGCAAGTACAGGGAGGCCGCAGGTATCGACGGCAATTGGCGCACCTCAGTGATTATCCAGGCCATGGTTTACGGGAACATGGAACTGGACTCCTCGGGAACAGGCGTGGTCTCTTACAATCCGTTCACGATGGACCTGAGAGGGGATTTCGCCCAAGGTGACCAAGGCACAGATGTGGTCGATGGAAAGGTGGTCACAATCCCGGTTTACGATCCGTGGAAAGCCGCGGAATGCCTGGCGTCGCAGATGCCGCAAGCATGGAAGCATCTGCATTCGATCCTTTTTAAGACTGCTGAGCGTCTCCACTTCGACACCCGTCTCGAATACACTATCGAAAAAGGCAAGGTCTTTATCCTTCAGATTCGCAAGGACAGGGAGCGCAAAGAACGAACCCCATCCCTACAGGCATTCGGATATCGTGTGATTGCTCAGGGCACGGGAGTTTCGGGGAAGATATTTCGAGGAATCATGGTCACTGACCGCAACCAGATCGCTCCTTTCAGACACATCAACAAAGCCCAGTCAATTATAGAAGCCATGAACGACAATCTTCCCGAATTGCATAAGCTGGATGGATTCATTTTCGTTGTAAACGATCCGATCCCGGAAGAGATAATGGAAGAGGTTTTCTCCTTGCCGGTGCCGACGGCCCTGGTTAGTCGGCTGGGCGGTGGTGCAGCACACGCTGCGGATGTGTCCAAGTCGCTGGGAAAGGTCTATGTCGGTCAGGTCAGACAGATAGAAAAGTTTTCGGGCAAGCCCGAATCTGTCAGGTTTACCGATCTGGATGTGGTTGTAGGTAGCAAGATGGTAATCCATGGTCAGACAGGAGAAATAGCTTTGTACTAGAAAATTTGGTTACATGAGAGGCCGACACAGGTAAAGATCGAGTTGATCAGTGGCTTTTTGTGGGTCCTTGTGCTATAAAACCAAACTCCTACAACAGGGAGACAAGGCCATGATCAGACATTTTAAGACCTGTGCCCTTCTGATACTTTTCATACTGGCAGAACTTGTGATTTACCAACGAACGATGGCTCAGGATTTTCCGTACATTGCCCCTGAAGCCCCTGAGTTTGACAGTCGCGGGAACCCCATGGAAAGAACCTCTCAAAAACCTTTCTCAACGGGAAGGCAGTTGGAACGGCATCCTACCGCAACCGGTAATTTCATGAGGAGTGAGACCCTTCCGCTGCAACTGGACCGATTTCACGAGGAGTCGAGCACGGCTACAGGCTCATTGTCTTCACCCCAAGCCCCTATTTACTCCAGGGCGCCTGAAAGCCCATCCAAACCCTCGGGCCCAATGTCTTTCCCAGAGTCCCCAGGTAATAATGCCGCCAGGGTCCGGCCCCCAGCCGCAGCTTCACCGTCGCCAGGGACGTCCTTTCAGCCCCAGGAACGTTCAGACTGTTCCGAGTATCCCATTCTCCTGGCTGGAGCCCGTTCGGAAAACGAAATGCAGTTTAATGCGAGACGCTATCTAACATGTCTTATGCAAAATGGTTGGAGCATGGACCAGGCGCGGCAGCAAGTGATTAATACTATTGAGAGTGCAGCCAGGGTAGCCCGCTGAAAGAATCCCAGTGCCGGCTTGAAGTTCTGTACGATCATAACCATTTAAGAGCGGAAACTGAACCCCAAATGACCGGCCCAAGAGTCACTGTTCTGATGTCCGTTTACAATGGCCTAACATATCTGGCAGAGGCTGTAAAAAGTATTCTTGAGCAGAGTTTTAGTGACTTCGAGTTCCTCGTCATAAATGACGGCTCAACCGAACCGTTAGACACAGTACTCCAAGATTTTGACGACGCCCGAATTGTGCTGCTCAATCATGAAAACATAGGACTAACTCGTTCGCTAAACAGAGGACTCAGGTTGGCGCGAGGCAAGTACGTGGCGAGGATGGACGCTGACGATATCAGTCTTCCGGGAAGGCTGGAGGCTCAGATCAGGGCCTTTGAAGACGATCCTCATCTCGATTTGGTCGGTTGTTTCTTTGATGTGATCGATGAACAAGGGTATCTCATTGAAAAAAAAAAGTTGATTGTAGATCATATTTATAGACTCTGGCGATTGCAGTTCCATAACAACTACGGTCATGGTTCGGTCATGTTCAGAAATAAATCGATTTTAAGTGCAGGTGGTTACGATGAAAACCTCCTTTATGCACAGGACTTCGACCTCTGGTCCAGAATTTCAAAAAGAGACAACACAAAAATTATTCCTCAGGTTTACTATCAGTATCGGATGATTCGCCAAGGTTCACAGTCGTCGGTGAGCCATTACGAAACTCAACTGGCAAATGCCGTAAGAATAAGTAACAAGAGTCTCAAGACCTGTAGTCCAACTCTGAGCGAGACGGACTGCGAGGAGGTCAGGGCGGCGTACTGGAGATTCCAACGGACAAACATTTCAGTCAATGGATTGTCATTGTTGCCGGAAACACTGGAAGGTTTCTGCGGTAGGTTTGGCATTGAAGGCTTTGATAAGTCACGACTCGTCAGAATGGTCGCTGCGGATGCCATCGAAGAATTGCATAGAGACCGCACCCTGACGGCCCAAGATCGAACCGCCATGATCAAAAAGTTCAGCCGCTTGTGTCAATTACACGGAGGCATTGGCTAAAGATCGGATTTCAAGTTGAGGACCTTGGTGGGTAGCAACATTTTACTTGAATTCTAAATACGTAATCCCTATTATTCAAATGATTGGCACGACTTGTTCGTCCAATGAACTCATATTCGATAATTAAAGTTTCAACGGACGGAAGACCAAATTGTGATACGGTAATCCTAAGTATTGGCACGGTGTTTCAGAAGTTAGGCGGAATAGTATAAGTGGTTGTAGTTTGTTTTCTGTTGCCGGACGGCAAGATGACCGTTCGTCAAATGTTTATTGACCAGTTCAAACTGTTTGTTGTGTTGAAACCTTCTTTGCAAATAAAAGAACAAAATTTGGTCTCAACAGATGATTATAGATGAGGCGGGTTTTCCGGGAGGACACGAATGGGTGGAGCAAAACTGGGTGGCAGGGTAGGGGATTCTTTCAGACGTTTTTTTTCGGCCGCTCCTAAGAAAGAACTACAGAAACTGGAGTTGCAGGTCGAACTGCTTCGTCAAGAGGTGCAAGCCCTCAGAACTGTTGGCCGTCGTCAGGCCGGTACACGCGAAGAGGCTTCGGGAGGCGAGGTTGACGGGGCGCACAGCCGAGAGATCGATTTGTTGAAGCAAGAAATCGATATTCTACGCAACGAACTTCAGGAGGACATAGCAGCGATTCACAGGCTTGAGATCTTGACTTTGAGCCGACGAATAGAATTGCTGGACGACTTTGGGAAAGCCCTTCCTCCTACTGTGCCGGGGAGAACCAGGCGATCAACCAAGACGAAGGGATTCTCCTTTGGCATAATTACCAACGGGAACCGCCCCGAAAAGCTCGTAAGTCTAATCGAATCCATAGACGCTCAGAGGCTGCACCCGGATTGCTACGAAATAATGGTTGCAGGATCTGTCGATTGTCTCAAGGGGTATGAGAGAATTCGACGAATTCCCATGTACAGAGAGGCTTCGGAGGGCAGATTGGGGGCAATGCGTAATGCTCTTGCAGGGTCGGCGAGGTTCAACAAATTCGTGAGCTTAGATGATGATTTCCTGCTCCATCCACTATGGGCTGAAGCAATGGATGAAATTCAGGGCGATTTTGATATAGCGACTGGAATTATTTTGAATCCGGACTTGTCAAGATACTGCGATTGGGTAAACATTATTGAAGACTACACGTTTCTCCGCGCATATCACGAGACTTTCGACAGGTGCCAATACGTGACAGGCGGGTACGGGATTTACAAGGATTTTATCTTCGAGGAACATTCATGGAATGATGAACTTGGCTTTTATCAAGGGGAAGATGTTTCTTTTTCCAGACGATTGTTCGACGCGGGCTTCCAATTGAAGTTCATTCCCAAGGCGATTGTAATGCACGATGATGAACGTTACCGCCAAAAGGGGTATGGTGTAATCCGCCTTAAATCAGCCGAGCAGCTTGAAGACGCTGAGAGAATTGGCTTGAAAATGGAGAAACTGTGTCCCAGGACTCTCACCTAGACGATTCGTGCTCGTAGTAGTTACCACGAAAGGCCCTAGCAATATCTTCAGGCGCCTACAGAGCCGGACTCCAGACAAATTTTTCATTGGCGCACACTTTCTCAACAGGGCATGGAGTTTGAGATGACCTTACTCGCTGTCGTAGTCTTTATTACGCTCATAGTCTCTTTCCACGCTTCACTCTTTGAGGCCATCGTCTATTCCACGCGGCTGGGAACGCTTGAAGCTTCCAGGGCAGCCGGTAAGAACGAAAGGTTGGCCGAACAGTTCATAGAGATGAAGAAGAAAATTGCAGCGACTATAGCATCGATTCTCATCCTGAACACAGTTGCCAATACCGCAGGAGCTACACTAGCCGGGTTTTACGCCTCGGAAGCCTTCGGTCCTGCGAACGTTCCCCTTTTTTCGGTACTTTTCACTTTGTTGATACTCTTCTTCGGCGAGATTATGCCCAAGACTTTGGGGGCTGTATATTGGCGTCTATTGTGGCCCATGATCGTTTGGCCGCTCAAAACGATTAAGTACCTGATCTATCCTGCAATATTGGTATCCCAAAAATTTGCAAACTTTTTTATTCGGGGGAAAAGCATGCCCTACATCACTGAGGATGAAATCCTTGCAGCGGTTCGCATGGGCGCTAGCGAAGGAGAAATCACTCATGGTGAAAGTGTTCTGGTTCACAATATAATAAACCTTGAAAACAAGTCGGTCCGGGACATTATGACGCCTCGTACCGTGATCTTTTCCCTTGATGCAGAGATGACGGTACGGGAAGCCGTCAAGGCTGTTGACGGAAAAGGCTTCACCAGAGTACCGATTTATAAAGGAGACCGTGAAAATGTAGTGGGCTATGTCATGATACACGATCTGTTCTCCGTCAAAACCCTCGAGAGCCCAGATCTTCAGATAAGGTCAATAGCAAGGCCTATCTCATTTGTCCCCTCAACTAGAGATTCCCTGGCTCTTTTAACCAGTTTTCTCAAGCATCGGAGGCATATAGCGATGGCAGTGGATGAATATGGAGGTATAGCCGGATTAGTGACGCTTGAAGACCTCATTGAGACCCTCCTCGGCAACGAAATAGTGGATGAAACCGATCGGGTGGTAGACCTTCAGGAAAGAGCGCGCTTACACAGCCAACAGCGACCCAGCACATGATATAGTCCCAATGCCCGTCGTGGTTGCTCTCACGATCTCAAATTCGCACGAAGTCTCTCCAGATCGACAACCTTTTGTGAAGCCAAAACGAATGTTTCCTCCCACGGTGGATATAATCCTCCGCTGAGATGGGAATCGCTTTCTTCACCCTGTAGTATCAACACGGAGCATTATGATTCCTTTGGTATCCAGCCATTCAGAAGTCTGAAAATAACTTGAGTCTATCTGGCGATCATTGCATAGGATAGTCTTACATGCCGACCAAAAGGCCGGGGATCTGTTGCTGAAGACCGACATCAAGTCAGGTGCGTCAAGTAGTAGTCCCTGACTTAGAAAAACGGGTCCCATCTCCAGGATGAGACTGTTATACAATTTCAAAAAAAAGACCCCATTTGAGGTTTGGGCTTGTTGAGGCCCTCCATGGTGAGTTATCTCGCCTCGCATACTTGCATAGAAGCCGCCCTTCCGGAGGGCTGCTCCTACAAACCCGGGCATGGAGGCGGAAAGCGCCAGGACAGATCCTGCGTTTACGATAGCTGAGTCCACGTCATCGACAGGCTTTCCGTCAAGAAAAATTGTGTTGATCCTGCTGTCGAGGTAATCAGAGCCGAAACCGAATTGCTTGCACAGTATGTCCCGGATAGTGGATCCTAATCGTGCATTGAGCATGAAACCCTGCTGGAGAATCTGGGAGAACGGCTGGATGAGGGGCCTGTTAGATGTGATAAGGATACTGGATGATGTAAGATCGTTATTCCTGGTCAATCGATTGACTCCCTATCTCATGAAGTTCTAATACTCAGACCGAGTGCCAAATGTTAATGATTGCCTCAGCGATGCCCCCTCGCGATCGGATCGCTTTTCGTGCTTACGCTTCTTATGGCCAATTAGCATAACGTGTTTGGCCATGCCAAAGATCATGCTCTCTCGATTCTCATTGTGTAATTTAGGTAGCCATTCCTTTGCACAAAGCCAGGGCGTTTTCGGCGAGCACCTCAATGTTATAGCCCCCTTCCAGGACTGCAAAGAATCTCCCGCCACATTTTACCTCGGCGTGGTCTCTCACGCTTCGCCCGATGGTGAAATAGTCGTCGGTTGTCAGAGTGCCGCCCCAATCCTTTTGGTGCCTGTCGAAACCTGCACTGATCCCGACCATATCATAATCATTTGATCCTAAAGCCTTATCAACGTTTCTCAGAAACATTTCTCTGTCGGAATCCTGAATGTTGGCCACTTTAACGTCTCTCCTGTCCATGAAGAAGTTTTCAGTTCCATCTCCAAAATGCAAGTCAATGTCCAAGACTAAAGCACTTGCAATTCTCTTGGATCGAATCAGCTTTTCTATTGCTATGGCCACATTGTTAAAGAAGCAAAATCCCCAGTGACTTGACGGGCTTGCATGATGTCCTGGTGGGCGCACAGCCGCAAAAGCCGGCTGCCCGTCACACGCCATCTGTGCCGCTGTGATAGCTCCTCCTACTGCCATGACCGCCGCCTTGTACAGATCGTCATCGTCCTTAACAGATCTCAGAATAGAAGGGCTGTGAACCATAAGGACATCCGACTCGGAAGCCGGTGACGGTTCTAAGACTGGATAGTGCTTTTCAAGTAGCGACATTATCGCAGCTACCCTTTCCGGGGTTTCACACGAAGCCGTCAGGTAGTCCGTCAAATAGAGCGGATGATATATGACCTTGAGAGGTTGGTGGACCAAGTTTCGTACTCCTGGAAATCTTCTAGCATTCTTGTATAGTGAATACCAGAACTAGAGTCTGTAGCGACTGCCAAATTTTTTGTCCGAATCAGGATTGATGTGCGGCTGCAAAGCATACCCCAAAAAAGAAGACATCCGTGAGACGGTGGCAAGCTACCGTACGGTCTCATTCGACGTGAATCGTAATACGGGTTGCTTCTCTTTTGGGTGTGACCGCGTGTACCACGTGATCTCCACGAGAGGGATTCCAGAACAACTCATAGGGCGGTGGTGTACGCGCGACTTCCATCCCATCCACCAGCCAGATTACATGCTCGACGACGCGATCCGTCTGAGCGTGGAAACGAATCACATTGGTTCGGTGAGGCGAAAAGACGAACCGGTCCGCATCGTGAGGACTAATGATTTCAATGCAATATCCGCTGCTTCCAGGACCAAACTTACCGGTCACACCACTCCGGGCGTCATTTTCAGCCCTGAGCGATTGGGAGTGCCTCGGCATCAAACGAAACCTGCCTGAACTTAGCTCAGCCTCTCTTTGAAAAAGCCAACGAGCATAGTGGGGGCCAAGATAATGATGCTCCCCTTCGTGACTCAGGTCGCATTGGTAAGGTTCTCGGCCCGAGATTATCAACTCAGAGGTTTTGTACGGACAGCGGAATGAAGCCAAATCGCCTGACATCCAACAAACTTCAGCCTGCCGAACTCCGTCAGGGCGATGAAACCCTCGCGGCGTCTGACCACCGTAGAGAAATTGCACGATGTCAAGAAGGATAGGCCCGCATGCCCCTGAGCCGGTTGTTCCGCCCGTGGTCCGGCCGTCGAAGTTGCCCGCCCAAATTCCTATCACGTGTTCGGATGTGTACGCTACGGTCCACGAGTCGCGATAGTTGCTGCTGGTGCCTGTTTTTACCGCAACTGGAAAGCCGAAATCAAAGTAGGAAGGATTCCCGAAGGTGAACAGCCGGGCAGTCGGGTCTGCCAGGATGTGAGTCACCATATATGCAGCCTCATCGGAGACAACCCTTACGCCGGGATGGGCTTTTTCTCCACGTACCATGGTCAGCGGCCTAAAATAGCCATGATTGGCCAGCACTGCATAGGCCTGCACCAGTCGAAAGAGATTGACCTCCAGGTTGCCGATTGCAAGCCCAAGGCCATAGTGCTCGCTCGGCTTGGCACGTTCGTGAACAAGATCGAGCCGCTCGAGCAGCCCGAAGAAATCCTCCACCCGGACCTGCTTGAGCATTTTCACGGCAGAAATGTTTAGTGAATTGCCTAGGGCGGAACGGATCGTCACCGGGCCGTACGAACGCCTGTCTGAGTTCAGAGGCAGATAGTCTCCGTTGGGTGTGCGGTAGCTTCGAAAAGTGTCCGCGATTTCGGTCACCGTTTGGTAACCCTGCTCGAGAGCAAGAGCATAGAGAAAAGGCTTTAACGTGGAACCCGCTCCTCGCAAGGCGAATGCAGCGTTGTTAAATCCTTGGGCGGTTTCTCGATACCCGAGCGACCCCACCAACGCGAGCACTTCCGGTCCCTTGGTTGACGCCACTATCACCCCGGCCTGTTCGATACCCAACGCCGTGAGCCTTTTGCTGTGGGCTCGGAGAACCTGTTCCACGGCACGTTGGACCCGCAAGTCCAGAGACGTCTTGAGCGTTCCGTTGACCTCGGAGTCGGTACGGACCAGGCAATCCACGAAGTGAGGCGCCTCAAAAGGCAGTGGTCTTACAGTAAAAGCTACGGAGTTTCCGAGGCTCAACCGGAACTGGTCCGGCGTGATCACCCCCAGTCTAGCCATTCTCCGTAGAATCCGATCCTTCTCCCCGATGAGTAGACTCTTCCCCCACGACCGCCGGGGGTTGTATCGCGATGGAGATCGTGGGAGGGCAGCGAGAACGACCGCTTCTGCTACCGTGATGTGATCAACGCTCTTGTCGAAATAGACCCTTGCAGCGAGCGCGGCACCACGGATGTTCCCGCCCATGGGCGCAAGGTTCAGGTAGAGTTCGAGGATCTCTTTCTTCGAGAGCTGCCTCTCCATTTTTACGCTTTCCGCTAGTTCAATGCATTTCGCTCGATACGTGCGAGGCCTCGGCTTGAGCAGCCGCACCACCTGTTGGGTAATTGTGGACGCGCCCGAGACCTTCCTGCCGCTGTAGATGTTCATGTACAGGGCGCGGGCGATGGCTATGGGGTCGAAACCGGGATGATACTCAAATCGCTTGTCCTCAGCCGCTATGACTGCTGCTTTGAGTGACGCAGGGAATCTGTCTACGCTCATCCACAGACTAAGGCGATCCCTTCCATCCGGGAAAATTTTCAGAAGGCGCTCATTTCGATCAACAACCGTGAGGCCTGCGGTGCCCCGTTGAGCGGACAGAACCTGCCGAAAATCAGGAAGCGCGAAGTACGCGTATGCGCCCAAGAAGGCTGCCAAGCCTCCCAGAACAAGAACGGCCCATATCGCGTATTGCCAACGACGGTGAAGCACTGTTACACCTCATAAGGCGTCCAAAATGAAGGGAAGGGTTAGTCATCGATCAAGAGCACCTGGATTGGTCTCTTTCGATGAGAATCCCGGCATCACTCAGTTGGATCACCTTGCGGTGGGCAGTAT
>CAINUH010000553.1 GCA_903853735.1 uncultured Desulfomonile sp.
CTGGTCAGGATGCCCACACGTACGAGTTGTCCCCTAAAATGGTAACGGAACTGGCTGGAGCTAGGGTGTTCTTCGGGCTGGGTCTCCAGTTTGAAACCGCTATCGTCAAGAAGATCACCCCAATCTTTGACAAATTGGAGGTGGTTGACACGACAAGAGGTATACCTTTTCGTGCCTTTCAGGAGGAAGAAGAGCACGAACACGGGGTGCAGGACCGGCACGAGGAAGCGATCCAGGGCCCGGAACACCACAACAGGGGAGAGAGCGATCCTCACGTGTGGATGGATCCAAAGTTGGTAAAAATCCAGGCATCCAATATTGCCAACGCCCTTATCCGAATTGATCCCTCGAATTCATCCGAGTACGCCAAGAATTTGGCGGAGTTTCAGGCGGAACTCGACGAGTTGGATCTCGAGTTATCCAGAGCCCTGGCTCCTGTGAGAGGGCAAAGGTTGTATGTCTATCATCCGGGGTACGGATATTTTGCAGATGCTTACGGCCTGCAGCAGGTTTCCGTTGAGACGGGCGGAAAAGAACCCAGCGCAAGACACCTCGCATCACTCATAAGAAGAGCCAAGAAAGACGGTGCGACAGTCATCTTCGTACAACCGCAGTTTTCCAGAAAGAGTGCTGAAGCCTTGGCTAATGCCATAGGAGGCGTTGTTATACCGATCGATCCCTTGGCAAGAGACTACATGAGCAACATGAAGCAAATAGCTGTAAGAGTCAAGAGTGCATTGGAGGGCCGGAAGGATCGCTCACAATAATTGCCAATCCTCTGGGGCATTCACGTGGAGACCATTTTGGAGGCACAACCGGTAGTTGTTTTAGAAGACCTGTATTTTTCATACGGAAGACACGATGTTCTTGAAGGCGTAAATCTGACCGTAAACCGGCAGGACTTTGTTTCAATTGTAGGACCAAACGGCGGGGGTAAGACTACGCTGTTGCGGCTCATGCTCGGGCTGTTACATCCAACCAGGGGAGGCGTGAGAATACTGGGCATGCCGCCGGAAGAAGCCCGCCCCAGAACTGGTTACATGCCTCAGCACGCCATTCTTGACCCGCAGTTTCCGGTGAGTGTGACTGATGTTGTCTTGATGGCCCGTCTGGGTCATGGCAGGAGCTTTGGGTCATATTCAGGAATGGACAGGGAGGCGTGTGAAGAAGCTTTGGCCAAGCTGCAGGTGGCGGACCTTCGCCATGAACATTTTTCATCTTTATCCGGAGGTCAGCGTCAGCGAGTCTTGATAGCAAGGGCTTTGGCTTCGAAGCCTGATCTCTTGCTGTTGGATGAACCCACTGCAGGTCTTGATCTCACGGTAGAGACCGAACTTTACGATGTCTTGAAAACCATCATGGAAGACTTGACGGTTGTGATGGTCTCACATGATCTTGGGTTTGTTTCCAGGCTGGTAAACAAGGTAGTATGCGTCAAGCGAAAAGTTGCGGTCCACCCCACCAGCGAAATTACTGGAGAAATCATTAACGAAATGTACGGGTTTCCTGTGAAAATGGTTAGGCACGATCTGGGAAATTCAGGAGCTTGCCAAAAGTGTATCACTTCCTGAACGATTTGCTGCAATTCAGTTTTCTCCAACAGGCGCTTTTGAGCGGAATCCTGGCCAGTGTGGCGTGTGGAGTGATTGGAACGTTCGTGGTTGTCAGGCGCATCACCTACATTGCGGGTGGGATTTCGCATACGGTTTTGGGAGGCATGGGAGCGGCTCTTTATTTCCAAAGCGTATATCGATGGGACGGATTTAACCCGATTTACGGAGCCGTGGCAGCGGCCCTCGTGGCGGCCATAATCATAGGTCTGGTCAGTTTGAGAGCCAAACAGAGGGAAGATACGGTGATCGGGGCTTTGTGGGCGGTAGGAATGGCTGTGGGCATCCTTTTTATATCACAGACACCCGGTTACAACACGGATCTCATGAGCTACCTGTTCGGCAACATACTCCTGGTTTCGGTTGATGACCTTTGGCTTTTGGCCGCACTCGACATACTCGTTCTGGGCATGGGTTTCATTTTCTATAACCAGTTCTTGGCAGTATGTTTCGACGAAGAGTTCGCGCGGGTGCGAGGCCTTCGGGTAGACCTGTATTACCTCTTGCTGCTGTGCTTGACGTCCCTCACGGTCGTAGTGCTCGTAACTGTGGTCGGAATAGTTATGGTGATCGCTCTGTTGACACTGCCGACTGCAATAGCCGGTTTTTTGTCCAAGAGTCTCAAGCACATGATGGCCGTCTCGGCCGGCTTGTGTATGATATTTACTACATCCGGCCTTGTTTTGAGCTACGGCCCCAACTATCCCACCGGCGCCACCACGATCTTGATCGCGGGGGCGGCGTATCTTGTGTTCATCATAGTCAAGGGCATGGGAAACCTTAGGCGCTCGGCTTAGAAATTGCAGCCTGGAAAAGCCCATCGTGCTTTCTTCAGTTGTTGAGAACCGAGAAACAAGACGAGCTTGTCGATCAGCCTGCCACTGGGAGGGTTCAGCAACATTTTCCGCATACCACACGTGGCTAATTGTGCTTCTCCGCCAATCGGTCTGTGTCGGTTGACATTTTTGGAAATCATCTTTAAGCTTAGGCACCTTTGTTGTATGTTACGGGAGGGAGCAAAATGAACAGAGTCGTAGTCATCGGACTTGTGTGTTTAATGGCCTTTGCTCAGATTGGATGGTGCAATGGATCTCGGAGGCAGGCTCCGGCCAAAGAATGTTCTGAAGGCTTTGTGGATATCATTGTGGACATTGTTACCGCCCCGTGTAGTCTCTTGGCTGCTTGCCTGAGCTTTGGAGTCGACAGTTTGCCTTTTTCTGGTTCGCCAAGAACATCAATAGCTGCACCGACAAAAAAGATTTCCGAGGTTTCACGCAGCGACATTTCCCCTGGCAAGACAACCGGCGCTCCTCTGCCTCAAACAAAAAGAACAGCCGACCAGAACGTGTCTGATGCTGATTCGCGGCAGGCTTCACCACCTGTAAGGATGGAGAAGTATACTCCCCAGGAGAAACCCTTGTCGACGGATAGTTCGAGGCGGGAGACCGGCTTGCCGTCTTCCGGGTCTGCGTCATCAACTCCAGTACCGAAACAAGCTGCCGGAACAGAGCGGCCTTCAGCCGTCCAACCAGGCCAGGAACTTCTTGAGAAACTTCCCGGTGACAAGTATCAGCCGCCAAAGGCGAATGTTACTGCCCAGCCTTCCGGTGCAAGAGTGGAACAACTGTCGCCCGCCAAGGCGGATCAACCGGTATCTTCACAACCTCGGGGACCTGAAACTGCAAAAACGGACAAGAGCAAGCCGAGCAAATCGGGAAAGAGCAGGTATGGTTCACCGTGTATGCCGGTTTATCCAGTCTATCCATGCCGGCCCGGACCTTTCTTCCGCTGATGATTTGAACTGAATGGCTGCGAGTGGTATTGACCAGAACTCGCAGCCGGCTTCCTTGGGGACCTGCCACTCCTCGTGTCACCGTATGTCTGCGTGATAGCTCTGTAGCGATCTAACTCTCCCGTGTCCACCTTGGTATGCTCGAACACCTTCCGCTGCAGCAATGGCAGCGGCCATCGTAGTTACATAAGGGACCTTATGCTTGATGGCGGCTTTGCGAATGAGCGAGTTCTCAGTTTTTCCCAATTTTCCACTTGGCGTGTTTATGACGAGATGAATTTGCCCGTTTTTTATGGCATCTACTATGTCGGGCCGGGATTCATGGACATCGCCGATTCGCTCGCAATCCAAGCCGTTATGTGCAAGGTAGGAGTAGGTACCACCGGTTGCCGCGATCTTGAAACCCAGCTCACTAAACTGCCTCGCCACCTCCAGCACAGCCGACCTTTCGGGCTCGGACACCGTGATTACGACTGTGCCGTGGGATGGCAATCGCTGCTGAGCGGCTTCCTGAGCTTTATAAAAGGCGAGACCAAAAGAATCCGCCAGTCCGAGCACTTCGCCCGTGGACCTCATTTCAGGCCCCAGCACCGGGTCGACTTCCGGAAACATATTGAAAGGAAAGACAGCCTCCTTGACTCCGTAGTGGGTGATGGTATGGGGACTCAAAGCGATATCGGCCAGTTTTTTTCCTAAGATCAGCCTGGTGGCAACCCTGGCCATTGGTATGTTGCACACTTTGGACACAATGGGGACGGTTCGCGATGCCCTGGGATTAGCTTCCAGGATGTACACCGTATCGTTGGCAATTGCGTACTGGATGTTCATCAGGCCAACCACCTGAAGCTCAATAGCAATCTTCCTCGTGTAATCACAGATGGTCTCTATGTGTTTTGCAGGTATGCTGATGGGCGGTATTACGCAGGCGGAATCACCTGAATGTATGCCGGCAAGTTCTATGTGTTCCATTACTGCAGGTACAAAAGCGTCGGTGCCGTCTGCAACTGCATCCGCCTCTGCTTCAATCGCATTTTCCAGGAATCTGTCTATGAGTATGGGACGCTCCGGACTAACCTCTACCGCGGCTGCAACGTAATGCCTGAGCATTTCTTCATCTCGGATCACTTCCATAGCCCGTCCGCCCAAGACATAGGACGGTCTCACCATGAGAGGATAACCAATTCTATCCGCCACCCGAATTGCTTCCGTAAGATTCGCTGCCATACCGGATTCCGGTTGAGGTATGCCCAGCTTGCGCATCATGTGCCTAAAACGGTCCCGGTCTTCGGCAAGATCTATGGAGTCCGGGGATGTCCCCAGGATTCTTACGCCTGCTGCCGCCAGTTCATTGGCTATGTTCAGCGGGGTTTGGCCCCCGAACTGCACGATGATCCCCTCAGGTTTCTCTTTATGGTAGATGCTCAGCACATCCTCTACGGTGAGAGGCTCGAAATAAAGTTTGTCCGACGTATCGTAGTCTGTGGAAACCGTCTCGGGGTTGCAGTTGACCATGATGGATTCAAAACCTTCTTCCCGGAGAGCAAAGGCTGCATGAACACAGCAGTAGTCAAATTCGATCCCCTGGCCTATCCGGTTCGGGCCCCCTCCCAGGACCATCACCTTGCGCCTTGAGCTGGTCTCCATCTGGTCCGGGGCATTGTAAGTTGAGAAATAGTACGCTGCATTCTCGACTCCGCTTACCGGCACCGGCTCCCAGGACTCGACCACGCCCAGAGATTCCCGCTGGTTTCTGAGAGCATGTTCTTTTGTATCCAGAAGCTTGGAAAGGTATCGGTCGGAGAAACCGTCTTTCTTGGCCCGTTCCAACAGGGCGTCCGGTATGGTTTTCCCCCTGAATCTGATTATTTCCTCTTCAATCTCCACTAATTCCTTCATTTGTTGAATGAACCAAGGTTTTATATGCGTTCTTGCATAAAGTTCATCTATGGAAACCCCTTTTCGCAAAGCCTCATACATAATGAACTGTCTCTCGCTGGAGGGTTCTGCCAGCATGGCCATCAGTTGATCAACGGATCGTTCGTGAAAGTCTTTTGCAAAGCCGAGGCCATAACGGCCTATCTCAAGAGATCTGATAGATTTCTGGAATGCCTCCTTGTACGTCTTGCCGATGCTCATAACCTCGCCCACAGCCTTCATCTGAGTCCCAAGTTTGTCTTGAGCCCCCGCGAACTTCTCAAACGCCCACCTCGGGAATTTGACTACTACGTAATCGCCCCAGGGCGTGTACTTTTCCAGCGTGCCTTCTCTCCAGTATGGGATTTCGTCAAGCGTCATTCCCCCTGCCAGCATTGCGGAGATCAGCGCTATTGGAAAACCTGTTGCTTTCGAGGCGAGAGCCGATGATCTTGAGGTTCTAGGATTAATCTCTATAACGACTACCCTTCCTGTTCGAGGATCATGGGCAAACTGTATATTTGTGCCTCCGATCACTTTTATTGCCTCAACAATGTCGTAAGAATGCTTCTGGAGGCGTCTCTGCAATTCCGGGTCAATTGTCAGCATCGGGGCGGTGCAGTAAGAATCCCCGGTGTGAACCCCCATAGCATCGACATTTTCTATAAAACATACAGTTATCATTTGATTTTTCTCGTCACGAACCACCTCGAGTTCGAGTTCTTCCCATCCAAGAACCGACTCCTCTACAAGTATTTGTCCGACGAGACTGGCTGCGATGCCGCGCGCAGCTATGGTGCGCAGTTCCTCGACGTTGTAGACCAGTCCCCCACCTGTCCCTCCCATGGTATAGGCTGGACGAATTACTACCGGATATCCAAGTCTATTCGCAATCCGCTCAGCCTCCTCAACGCTGTAAGCGGGATCGCTTTGCGGCATTTCAATCCCCAGCCGGTTCATGGTGTCCTTGAAAGCTATCCTATCCTCTCCCCTCTCGATTGCATCAACCTCGACTCCAATGATCCGAACCCCATACTTGTCCAAGACCCCGGACTTGGCCAACTCTGACGTCAGATTAAGCCCTGATTGGCCTCCTAGATTCGGAAGCAAGGCATCCGGACGCTCCCGCTCGATTATCTCAGTCATGGTCCCCAGATTCAGGGGTTCAACGTATGTGAAATCGGCCATTTCCGGGTCCGTCATAATGGTTGCCGGGTTGGAATTTACCAGGACAATCTGGTAGCCGAGTTTCCTCAAGGCCTTGCAAGCCTGTGTTCCGGAATAATCGAATTCGCAGGCCTGGCCTATGATGATTGGGCCGGATCCTATAATCATAACTTTTTTGATATTATCTCGACGCGGCATTCCACACCCCTCATGATTTATACTGAGATATTTAACGACATTTAAGCTCTGCTTATAGAGACGTGGGGAATATAACAAAGAAAGGAAGGATAGAACAACTGAAATCTTTTTCGGGGTCAATTTTGGTGCGGTCACTACTCTTCGAGAACTGACTTGTTGATTTCAGCTCCCAGTCACGACATGGAGACGACCGTTTCCAAGAACGAGGTTGTACGTGTTTCCGACCAATACTCGCCGCTGTTGTTGAAGGCCAGGAATCCGACGTGGCCCCCGTGCTGCGGGATATCGAGGAATAAGTCGGGGCTTGCTTTAGCTTCTTCATTTGGAAAACAGGATGACGACAGAAATGGATCATCCGCAGCATTTATTACGAGGGTAGGAATTGAGATGGTTGCCAGAAACCCGCGGCTTGATGCCTTATCATAGTAATCGTCAGCATCCTTGAACCCATGGATAGGAGCGGTGTACCTGTCGTCAAAGGCTTTGAGGGTCTTGATTCGTTCATAACCGACATCGTTAATGCTATCCGGCATCATGAGGGCTTTGGCTCTTATTTTTTCGTGCAAGAGCCTGAGAAATCTTCGGACGTAAGGCAGATTTTGCAATTCATCCAGGCGGTCTGAGCATGCCTTGAGATCACATGGCACGGAGATCGTCACGGCCGCTTTGATGAGCAGATGTGTCATCTTGCCCTTCTCTCCGAGGTACTTCAAAATCACGTTGCCACCGAGACTGAAACCTACGAGAGCTACTTGACGGTAGATTCCAGAGGCATCGACATGACAGATCACAGAGTTCAGGTCCTCGGTTTCGCCACTGTGATACATACGCAGCTTTTTGTTGGGTTCTCCGCTGCATCCTCTGAAATTAACGGCCACGGCATCCCACCCACTGCGGTTC
>CAINUH010000554.1 GCA_903853735.1 uncultured Desulfomonile sp.
ATGTTTAAGAACCAAATCAGGCCCAAACGTGGCCATGATACTTACGGCGGGGCGCACCTCTCCGGCTACGAGACTTGCGGCTTCCTCCGACAGGACGGGCGGAATCATGGGGATTGTCTGCTCGGGCAAGTATATGGATACCGCCCTTTGGCGAATTTCCAGGTCCAGCAGGGAATCGTGTTCCACAAAATGTCCAGCATCCGCTATATGAATACCAACGACGTAGTCCTCGCCGGAATATGAAAGGGAAAGGGCGTCGTCCAGATCGCGTGTTGTCAACGAGTCTATGGTGATCGACTTCTCATCACTTAGATCTTCAACATTGGCCGGTAAGGGTTTTTCCGAGGCCTCTATCGCCTGGCTTTCTGCCTCAGGAGTGAAATCAACAGGTATTTTTTCCGCACGCAGGCGAATATTCTCGTCCTCGTCCCATACGCCAAGTCTCACCAGAACGCTCAGCGGACTCCACTGACTTGGAAGGCCTGCCTGTGAGAAAAGATCCTTCACGTTCTTGAAATCCTTCCATTCAGACCCCTGAAGAGCAGCCTCCTCCAGCAGGGTGAGCAGCCCTTCAGGCGCCAATTCCGCTCTGAGATCTGTCGACTCCTTCAGTACAGCCAGGAAATCTGCGCACTGAGCTGAAAAAGTTGCGCGCTCTCTTTCCTTTTGTCTCTGTATGAGTGCTTGCTCTACTCGCTCAGGGGTTGGGATTTCGATCGCGTCGGGACGGATTTTAAAATATACTCGGTCTTCAAATATGGCTCTGAGCAGGGATGCGGCACCATGATGGTCTTTGGTCGGGCCGAAAAACAGTTCACTGAGATCTTGGATGTCAATCTCACGTGTTTCAAGAGCTACAACATCCCAAAGTTCTCTTAAGTTCACACTATTTTTGAGATCTTCCCTCAATCCGGAGATCTGCCTGAGCCGCAAGACCTGTTCGTCCCGACTACCCATGAGAGGAAATTGCGGATCCCGCCCACCTATCAATGCTCTACCGGCAGCAATTCTGATTTCTTTTCCCTGGTCGTTGAGAATCTTGAGCCGTCTGTCGTCGGCTTCCAAGACCAGGCCGCATGAGATTCTTCGATTGTCGTAGTAATCAATAATGTCGTTTTTTTCGAAACTCATTGGAAACAGCCGTGCTCCTACAACATTGTGCTGACGGTCATGTGAGATGTCACTCGCTGGAATGTTCTTCCGGAATGGCTTGGGGTATTCGTTACGTCCATTTCGGGAAAGATACCCTGGGGACCTGTGGAGAAAACGTTCACTTCTCTCTCCTGCCTTCACGAGAATCTGAGCACATAATATCACGGCTGGCCGCGATTGCCTAAGTTTAGGTTAGTTTCGTAGTATTACCGATTTATTATCGACTGGTAGTATGATAAGTACAGGCGATCACCGTCGTGGGCGCGAGGACTCGAAGAAGAGGTGAGGCGTTGAAAAGACATGTGTTGGACATTTTCAGCCAGGGAAGCAGGATTAGGCAGACTTTCCTGGATCAGAACCTTGATACCCTGGAAGAGGCAGCGCGGAGCTTAGCGGCCGCCTTAGGTCGAGGAAACAAATTGCTCCTTTTTGGAAACGGTGGATCTGCGGCTGACGCTCAGCACATTGCCGCAGAGTTTGTGAACCGTTACATGATTGACAGGCCTTCTCTACCTGCTGTGGCCCTTACAACAGACACCTCCGTGTTGACCGCAATAAGTAACGATTTCAGCTTTGAAGAAATTTTTGAGAAGCAGATAAAGGCCATAGGGAAAACTGGAGATGTCGCTCTTGGGATCAGCACTTCCGGCAAGTCGCCCAATGTGATTCGGGGTCTCAAGACCGCCCAGCAACTCGGCTTGATCACCGTTGGTCTCGGAGGACCGCTTGACAGTCCGATGAGGCAGTATTGTCGTTATTATCTCGTTGTCGATGGTGGAACTACACCACGAATTCAAGAAGTGCATCTGATAGTAGGCCATTGCATTGTGGAACTGGTAGACAGGATTCTGTTCGGTCCGGCGACTGAAGAGTGAGCCAGACCAATGGGCATGGTTGATATCAATCTTCGGTATCGGCTTTCGTTCGTGGCCTTTTGGGTGTAAATGGGAAACCGGATCACGACAGATCGAGATGCGGGCGGAGATCCCCAAAAGAATTTTTGGATAGGAAGTTGAAGTATGACCGAGCTAAAACAAAAACTTCGATTGGGTTGGCAGCAACTGACTTGGCTGGGACCTACCGACGGAATAATCGACCGTACCACGGCCGCCATAGAGCCTCAGGACGAAATCGTGGGCCAGGATCGCGCCGTAAAGGCAATCCAACTAGGGCTTTCGATGAAGAGTCACGGTTACAATATCTACGTGGCCGGTATTAACGGGACGGGTCGTACAGCGACCGTGAAGAAACTCCTGGAAGAACGCAACGTGGGAGGTCTTGTTCCTAAGGACCTTTGCTACGTGAACAATTTTAAGAATCCTGATCAGCCGCGTCTGCTCGTTATTGACTCCGGCAAGAGTTCCAGATTCAAACAGCAAATTGGGGATCTCATAGGATCTCTCAAAAAGAAAATCCCGGCAATATTCGAGAGTGAAGAGTTCCAGGCAGCCCGCAATGAGATAGTCAGTCGCCACATGGGGGCTCAAAAGGCTCTGTTCAAGAACTTTGAGAACAAGGTGACTTCCGAGAATTTTATGATGGTGCAGGTCCAGGTTGGACCCTTTACTCGACCTGATCTTGCCCCTGTAATTGTGGGCAACCCTATGAAGATTGAACAGCTCGAAGCACTGGTCGATGAAGGAAAGTTCTCGGCTGAAGAATTGGAAAAAATAAAAGGTAAATACAGAGAACTCTCTCAGGAGATGGAAAAAATATTTAAGGCTGCACGAGACATAGACAAAACAATCCAGGAGGATTTGGAACAATTAGCCAAAGATTCGGTACAGCCTTTACTCAAAGATTTGCTCGACGCGATTAGAGAAGAGTACGAAACAGAAGCTGTCAACACGTACTTGGACGAAGTTGAGTCTGACACAATGGGCCACCTGGAAAGGTTCAGGCCCAGGCTTGTACCATCTTCTCCATCAGGAGAAACTCCTGGTCCTCCCATGATGGTACCTCCCGACCCGGCAGAATTCAGCGATTACGAGGTCAATGTCCTTATCGACAATTCAGACACTGACAAACCCCCTGTGGTGGTCGAAACCACCCCATCGTTTCGGAATCTTTTCGGATCAGTTGATAGAGTAATGGACCGACACGGTATCTGGTACTCCGACTACCGACACATTAAAGCCGGCAGTTTACTGAAAGCCAACGGGGGCTTCCTTGTTCTTAACGCGCAAGATGTTCTTATGGAAGTTGGAGTCTGGCAAACCCTGAAGAGGACCCTTAGAAATAGTGTTATGGAAATACAATCTGATCCGTTCAGTTTCTTCTTCGCTTCGGCCCTGAAGCCGGAGAAAATCCCCGTCAGTTTGAAGGTGATCATGATCGGAGATCCGGAACTCTACGATCTACTCCATTGGTACGACGAGGATTTCAGAAAGATTTTCAAGATCAAAGCTGATTTCGACTCGAGGATGCCCAACAGTGTTGAGAACGTAAACAGGCTCGTGGGATTCATTTCCAGGATATGCTCCGAAGAAGACCTTCTTCCCTGTGACGCCTCGGGAGTGGAAGCCATAGCGAAGTTGGCTATCAGGTGGGGAGGTCGAAAGAACAAGATTACGGCGCAGTTCGAACGAATTGGTGATCTCTTGAGAGAAGCGGACCTCAAGGCACGGGAGGCTGGTTCCGAGGTTATAAACTCTCACCACGTGGAAAAGGCTAACAGAGAACGCATTGAACGTGTTAACATGATTGAAGATAAGATACAGGAATACATTGAAGAAGGAATTATTATCGTTGATTCGAAAGGGGAACGGGTAGGCCAAATTAATGGGTTAGCTGTTTATAGTTTCCCGGAATTTTCGTTTGGGCGTCCTTCCAGGATAACGGTCAAGACGAGCATGGGAAAATCAGGAATCATAAGTATTGAAAAGGAAGCGGAATTGTCCGGCCATACTTATGACAAGGGTGTTCTGATTCTTTCCGGTTTTCTGCGGTCTCGCTTTGCTCAGGACAAACCTTTGAACCTGACCGCCAGCATCACATTTGAACAGTCCTACTCCGGCGTTGACGGCGATTCAGCGTCATCTACCGAACTGTACTGTCTGATGAGTTCACTTTCCGGTATCCCCATCAACCAAGGTATGGCAGTGACGGGCAGTGTCAATCAACACGGCGAAATTCAGCCTATCGGAGGCGTAAACCATAAGATCGAGGGTTTTTTCAAGGTATGCCGTGCACAGGAACTTACAGGAGAACAGGGAGTAATAATACCCAGACGTAACATTGGTGATTTGATGCTGGACTCCGAGGTGGTTGAGGCGGTAAAGAACGAGACTTTCCATGTATGGGCGGTGGACCATGTGGACGAAGGCATCGAACTGCTGACCGGAGTTCCTGCCGGATCGCCGGATGATGAGGGTAACTATCCGGAGGGTACCATAAACTTTCTTGTGAACCAAAGGCTGGACGAACTTTCCCGTGGAATGAGGGAATATGAAACATCCAGCGATGACGATGAAAAAAAAGAGGAGGCCTGCTCTGAATGTCCAGCGCCTCCACATGTGGACTAGCCTGGGCAATGTCGAGATAACCGCCCTGCGTTTGGCAAATGGTTTGAAAGTGTGAGAGGAACTGTCTTCAGTGTCTCATGATGCCGGTATTTTCATGACTTCCCGCATTTCTGAACCCACCTTTCCTTAGCGAGTCGACCTAAGATGTCCGGATTTCCTTAGGGGATTGTGAAACCTTTTGTCCGCTGCGGCATCATACTTTTTTGAAAGATTCACAACCATTTGATGGAGGTGCGTGCATGAACCATCCAGTCGAGACCGATGGTCTGAGAATATATATGTCTCAGATTGAAAGATATCCTGTATTGAGCAGAGAACAGGAAAACGAACTCGCAATGGAGTACAGGAATGACAGGAACGGCACGGCCGGCCAAATTCTGATAACGGCAAATCTTAGGTTCGTGATCAAGGTCGCACTGGGATACCGGAATTACGGCGTGAGGCTCATGGATCTTGTCCAAGAAGGCAACATAGGACTAATGAAGGCTGTGGAAAGATTTGACCCTGACAAGGGCTACAGGCTCATATCTTATGCAATATGGTGGATCAGGGCTTACATACAAAACTACATCATAAGGTCTTGGTCATTGGTAAAAATGGGTACCACTCAGGCGCAGAGAAAACTATTTTACAGGATTTCAGATCTGCCGGAGTTCCGTGATTACGATGATCATGTTGAAAACGTTTCTAAACTTGCCCAAAAGATAAACGTAACAGAAGACCAAGTAATAGACATGTCGGCACGTTTGAGGGCACATGATCTTTCACTGGACGACTTGATAGGGGAGCAATCGCGTGACTCATTTGCTGATATCCTTAAGGACGACTCACCTGACCAGGAAGAGTCGCTATCGGACCTTGAGGAACGGTTGGATCTGAAAACGTGGGCCGACCGAGCGCTAGAAACACTGAATTTGAGGGAGAAATACATAGTTCAAAATCGTCTCCTTTCAGAGACGCCTGCTACCTTAAAGGAACTTGGCAAGCACTTTGGAATTACGCGGGAACGGGCACGACAGATAGAAAGAGCCGCCTTAAGGAAGTTGAAAGGGAATTATCTTAAATCACAGTTGGCTGCCGCGTAGAGCTTCATCTGGCCGGTGTTTGACAAACCTCGAGTACTATGACTTTGGGCAGGGCGTCACCTTAAGACCGGATTTGGAGGTGGTTCGAAAGTTTCTCGTGATTGAGGTTGGAAAGGGCTTTCTTTTCCATCTCGTCCGACGAATCGACCTTCGGTCAAGGCCGCGCAACCCTGGAAAAGTGCGATGAAGAGAAAGACGGCTACCCAAGATTTCTTCATCTTGCCTCAAATA
>CAINUH010000555.1 GCA_903853735.1 uncultured Desulfomonile sp.
ATCGCCGCCGGCCGAATGGCCGGATAAGAGGAGAATTACCGCTACGATCAACAGTAAAGATCGGTCAGTAATGGCTAAGAGGATTGGGGGTCGGCATTTTCAAATTCGGCAATGAACCTTGGGAATACGGGGGATTACCGGCTCGAAGCGAATTTCATGACATCCTGTCTTTTCAAGACCTTACCAATGATCAGTGATGCTCGAAACCCAACCACCTGTTGAGAAGTTCCGGAGGGAATGTCCGTTCAATTTCCAAGGCAATTTCCAGCGAGTCGCGCCTTATGTCTGGTGCCAGATGCCGGAGCACTGTGACAGGAATATTTTCCGCCATGCAAGCTATGTCATGGGGGGTGAATTCTTCTTCCACACCACAATGATCCTCTGAAGAGGACAGCACAATTCCTGCTGTCTCCAATCCTCGATGTTTAAGCGCTTCGACACTCAGCAACGTGTGGTTTATAGTGCCGAGTCTCCTCCGACCTACCAGCAGAGTTGGATAACCGAGGCGCTCAATGAAATCGATCATCATCAGATTGTCTTGGATGGGGACCAGTAGACCACCGGCTCCCTCGACTACAACAATATCGGCGGTTTCAGCTAATGCGGCCACGTGCTCTACGAGATCAGCGAGGCAGAGACGAGTTCCTGCCATGGCCGCAGCGCGAGCAGGCGCGGCTGGAACAGAAAAGCGAAAGGGAACGCACTCATCAAGGCTGAGATCGTTTTCGGATGCTTCTGTCAGGAAACCACCGTCTTCAGGGTAAAGCTCTCCCGACCGTATTGCACATCCTGTTTCAACGGGTTTGACTGCCAGGCCTCGCAAGCCTTTATGTCTTGAGAGTCGAGTCAACCCCGCAGCAAGAATCGTCTTACCGACGCCCGTATCGGTACCGGCTATGAACAGTCCTCTATGCCTTTTCTTATCCATCAACATGCCTCAACCCTATCAAGCCCCGCAAATCTCATCTATAGACAGAGCTGTTGCCGACACGAGATGCCCAATTTCATCCATGGTTATGGACAGAGGCGGCATGAGCACAATTACGTCTCCGAGGGGGCGGAGAATTACTCCGTGCTTGCGGATATCCTGAGTAACCTGCGCCCCAATACGTCGCTCAGGAGAATAAGGTGATCTCAAATCTCCGTTCTCAACGAGTTCAATTCCGATCATGAAACCGCATTGCCTGATCTCGCCGACATGTGGCAAAGGGCCGACATCTTGGGCCAGTCTCTGTGTCAATGCGGCTATCTTGGGTTGACAGCTTTCAAGAACCTTTTCTTCCGAAAATATCTTGAGGTTGGCACATGCAGCGGCACAAGCCAGGGCGTTCCCCGTGTAGCTATGGCCATGGAAGAATGTTCTGTGCTCGGTGTGTTTTCCCAAAAAGGCTCGGTAGATACTATCAGTGAGCATTGTTGCGGCCAGCGGTAGGTAACCTCCGGAAAGTCCTTTTGCCAGGCACATTATATCAGGGGAGACATTCTCATTCTCGCAGGCAAACATCTTGCCGGTCCTGCCAAAGCCGGTTGCCACCTCGTCGCAAATCAGAAGAATCCCGTGGTCCCGACAGATTCTCTCCACTCCTTTGAGGAATCCCCTGGGATGAACAATCATGCCCGCGGCGCCCTGGACGAGGGGTTCAACTATGACAGCAGCTATCTCGTCAGGCTGTTTTTCTGCTATTTCCCGGAGTTGCCCCAAAGACATCTCGCGGCATTCTTCCGGACTTAGTTCCGGGTAGTGATAGGGAAATGGGGTAGAAACGGTAAGAGTGTGGAAAAGAAGCGGATGGAAAATGGAGTGAAACAGGTCGATACCTCCCAGGCTCACAGACCCTATGGTGTCACCGTGATAAGCCTGAGACAGGGTTACAAACAACCTTTTTTGCTCTGCACCGAGATTGCGCCAATACTGGAAAGCAATTTTCAGCGCGACTTCAACTGCCGTGGACCCGGAATCAGAATAGAAAACCTTGTTGAGACCGGCCGGCGTGATGGACACAAGTTTTTCAGCAAGCTCTATGGAAGGGGTGCCCGCAAGGCCGAGCAAGGTGGAATGAGCCACTTTGCCCAGTTGTTCCATTATGGACCGATCAATCCGACTCTTGCAGTGGCCGTGTACGTTCACCCACAAAGACGAAACGCCATCCAGGTACTTGCGACCCTCCGTATCGACGAGGTAATTGCCTTCAGCCCTCTCAACAACCAGGGGATCAGACCTGGTCCATTCCTCCATTTGGGTAAAAGGATGCCAAATATATTTCTTGTCGAGTTCCGCCCACTGGTTCACTGTCAACCTGGTTCAATGTGTTGTTCAGGGCTTGGGGAAGCCTCAAACATGGCATGATCGAATCTGAAATTACTCGTCGCATAAGAAACAAGTCCCAGCAGCAGGCTCGTAACGAGACCGAACAGGTGATATACAGTCGCAAATGAAACAGCAACAACGGCATTGACACTGAATAGGGCAAGTGCATACCTTCCGACGACGTGAAATGTTCCGATGAACCCGGGCGCGGATGGAAGGGCCACACCTAATGCCAGCAAAACCTGTATTGTGACTGCTACCAGGAAAGGAGCTTCTATGGCAAAGGCCAGAAGGAATAGATACGTGAGACCTGAGAAAAAAATCCAAAGCATGATCGAGTAAGCTGCTATGATCACTACCTGACTGAAACTGGCCATGATTCCAAAACCCTCAATCAAGCGCTTAAAAATTCCGGCCATGAATGCGGCAGCCCGTTTAGGGAATATTGCAAGAACCTTGTCTACTACGGCAAGAACCATTTCTCTGCGTGCCAATATCAATAAGACAAGTAGATAACTAACAATCAATATTGCGAGGAGCACCTCGCCCATTAAGGTGTATATTGTCGGTAATTGTGGTGTCTTCCACAGGACGACGGCCAAGAGCAACAAGAGGCCGGAAAGATCAAAAAACCTTTCGACCATGACTGCCCCGAAACTGCTGGAAAAAGGAGCCCCGCGGCGCTGAAGCAAATACGGTCTAACCAGTTCGGCCAGACGGGCAGGCAGGATCATGTTTGCGGCCGCCCAAATATTGGTCAGATCCCACAAAGCCTTGATCCCCAAACGGCAAAACGGACTCAGGATAACCCTGAATCTCAGAGCCCGAATAAACTGACATATCACCACCAGCAACGAGGCGGGAAGAAGATAAAACGGCTGCATCCGGCTGATGCCATTTTTCAAGTCATTCCACGAAATGTCCCTGAATGCGAGATAGAAAAACAAGAATCCCAGGCAACAGCCCACTACTACGAGCAATGTTCGCTTGAGATTTGGTCTGTTTTTGTTGTGGTCAGGCATGATTGTAACCCAACCGGTCACTGAAATAACTAATTGTAGACTCCAGGCCTGTCTTCAAGGGCACGGTCGGTTTCCAATCGAGCCTCTTTTGGGCTAGAGCGATGTCCGGTTTACGACGGGTAGGGTCGTCCTGAGGCAACGGGTTGTACACTAACCCTGATCCGGTGCCTGGGATCATACTCAGTATAGTCTCCGCCAATTCTCGGATGGTTATTTCTTCGGGATTACCCAGATTTATTGGCCCAGTTTCGGTACTGTTCATAAGTCTTATCAGTCCGTCGACCATGTCTGAGACGTAGCAGAAAGACCGTGTTTGGGATCCGTCGCCATAGACGGTGAGGTCATCTCCCCTTAAAACCTGGCAAATGAAGTTGCTCACCACCCTTCCGTCATTCGGCAGCATCCTGGGTCCGTAGGTGTTGAAAATTCTGGCAATAGTTACGTCGACTTTGTTGTAATCCCTGTATCCTACCATAAGAGTTTCCGCTGCGCGCTTACCTTCGTCGTAGCAAGCTCTCGGCCCTACAGGATTGACATTGCCATTATATGTCTCAGACTGGGGATGAACCTCCGGATCTCCGTATACCTCGGATGTGCTGGCCAGAAGGATCCGAGCTTTGACGCGTTTGGCGATCCCTAACATGTTCAGGGTTCCGAAAACCGAAGTCTTGAGGGTCTTGATGGGATTGTTCTGGTAATGCACAGGGGAGGCAGGACAAGCAAGGTGATAGATGGCATCCGCCTCAAGGAGAATCGGAACCACCACGTCATGCCTTATAAACTCAAAATTAGAATGGCTTAGGAACGGAAC
>CAINUH010000556.1 GCA_903853735.1 uncultured Desulfomonile sp.
CGGCTCTGCTGGCGCACCTACAGACCTTACCATGCCACCTACGGCTCCTACGACACCTCAGGCTCCAGAAACGACTCAAAAGCCCTCTGGAGAGACGCTACCGCCATCTGTGAAGCAACAAACTCCAGAAGATATTGCAAAACAATCAGTTGAAGAATCAATCAAGAAAACAGATGAACTGGCTAGGCAGGCACAAGAGGTAAAGCCTACTATACCAGTTCCTGAGCCTGCGCCAGAAGTGGCACCTGTGACTCCGGAGCCTTCACCTGAGCCGTCTGCTCCTAAAGTATCAGATAAAGAAAAACGGGTCAAGCCTCAAGGAATGCAAATAGGCATTGAAGCGTTACAAGATGCGTTACACCAAGCATCAGAGGAACAGACGGCTCAAGTCAAGGAGTCCACCCAAGCCTTCGATGCATTACCTCAAAGAACTAAAGACAGATTCAGTGGAGAGGTTGCAACAAGAATTACCAATTTAGAGAGAAGAATATCTAAAAAACCAGAACTGGAAACCGAGGCAGTCAAGAAGTTAATTCAGGAAGCGAAGGATTATTTGAAAAGCAAGGGGCTTGAAATACAAGATGTCGTGAAAGAAGGAGATGCCTTTGACTATGGACTGACTGTCAAGGCAGAGTTCCAGTTAACCGATTCTGATATAATTGGTTCTGAAATAATAAGCAAGATAACAACGCAGGGGTTAATGAAAGATGGCGTTCTGGTATCAACTCCATCAATTATGGTCGATGCGGATGGTAGAACATTAACGTATAAACAGAAAAGAGAAGAGATAAAGGCTGGTAAAATTCTATACCCAGATGAGCCGTTCGTTCCTGAAAAAACGGCAGAAGTTCCACCACAAAAAGAATCTTCAAAGGTAAACATAGTGGAAAACAATTCCTTCCGTGGTGGGCGCAGGACATCCGTAATGGGTCCAGATGATACCCAGATTGTCGCCCGTAATGCAAATGGTGAGGATGTATCATTCCTTCACTATACAAAGCATGAAGATGGAACTATTTCCGTCCGTAAAGTTGAGACCCTTGAATCCGAAGAACGAAAGGGATACGCAACGGAACTGGTCAAGAAAGCAGTAGCAGACCACGGCATAATCCGTGGATGGACTGATACGACACCAAAGGGTAAGGCATTCTTCACAAAGATTGCCAAATCACATCCGGAACTCATGACACCGGAATTGGCAAAGAGTTTACTAGAACCGAAAAAAGAGGAACCAACGGCTCAAGTCAAGAAGGAAGAAGTAACTCCTCCAGTTAGTGAGCCGTCTGCACCTGTTGAACCAAAAGAAGTCGAGAAGAAGGAAGAGCCTAATCAAGAATTTCTAAAACAGATAGCAGAGAACGCGGGAATCCAGCGTGGTGCTCCAGAAAAAGCTATGGTAGATGCACAGAGGACGATGGGCGGTGGAGTGTTAAGTTTTGCCATCGAACATACCGGAGACATCTATCATAGAATGGCAGAGTATTATGATGAGCCGTTGGGACGTGAAGGTGTAGGCGGGCTGGATAAGGTCAAGAAAGTTTTAAGAACTCTTGAAAACGAGTATGGATTTGAGAAAGAGAATGAAGAGAACATGGAGTCGAATGCCCGCTCGCAAGGGATAACTCTC
>CAINUH010000557.1 GCA_903853735.1 uncultured Desulfomonile sp.
GAAAAACTGCACAGACCCATGGTAATCCAGCGTTGTTCTTCGTAGTCAAACCGAGTATCCCCAAATGTAAAGGTGGGCCCGGCGAAAACCTTATGTCCATCGGCAAAGTCAATGCCGTGTTTCTTGATATTAGCCTCCAGGACGACGGATTCTTCACGGTAATCTCTTTATGTTTCATCGTTGGCCCCGTGGGTCAGAGTGAGCGCCGGTCTCTCTTTGAAATCTTCCACGGCCATTACTCTTCATCGTCCTCTTCTACGAGGTGATCGTGTATAAAATCATCAAGAGTCTCTTCAATCTGGCCTACCCACTCCGAGCAAAGCCTTGCACATTCCACCTCAATTGTCGACATGGACTTTATCTGACACCTCTGAACCGACCAGTCTTGATGCCTAATTTGAATCAATTTGTCGAAAGTCTTTTTGATGTCCAAAAAAGTTAAGACCTGCTAGGACGCTAGAGAGGCGTTGCCTCACTCTTAGGATCGGCATGAGAATGACGTAGTACCAATGAAGACCATAGAAGAAATTGACCGACAGCTTGCCCGAGCAGAAGAAGAATTGACTGTATTGGAATCCAGGCGAGGAGTTGTTCTCGAACATATCCAGAAACTCAGTCAATTCAGAGGATCTCTGCTGGCTGAAGGCACTGGCTCTGAGCCCGGTGGGCCTCTTTGTGTGACGAATGATTCGCCTTCAGAAGACAAAGTCGCGCTTTTCTTGAGTCTTTTTAGAGGCAGGCAGGATTTATACCCAAGACGCTTTGAAAGCAAGCGCTCAGGCAAGAGCGGCTACCAACCGGCGTGCCGAAATGAATGGATGAAAGGGCGATGCCTAAAGCCCACAGCCAAATGTAGCAACTGCAATTATCGGGAGTTCATCCCTGTCACCGAGGAGGTTATCAGAAACCACCTCCTTGGCTATGATTCTCGGGAGAGATCTCAACGAGACTTCACCATAGGTGTCTATCCAATGTTGCAGGACGAGACTTGCTGGTTCATTGCAGCCGACTTCGATAAGGCCACATGGATGGAGGACGCAACTGCATTTCTTGGGACATGCAAATCTTACAATGTGCCAGCCATAATTGAACGATCCCGTTCAGGGAATGGTGGACACATCTGGATTTTTTTCTCAGAGCCCATTCCGGCGGTACTAGCTCGGCAACTCGGATCATTCATGCTTACCGAAACCATGGAGTGCCGCCCCGAAATAGGTCTTGACTCCTATGATCGTTTTTTCCCGAGCCAAGATACGATGCCCATTGGAGGTTTCGGTAATCTTATTGCTCTGCCTTTGCAGAAAAAGCCGAGAGAATCAGGAAACAGCCTTCTTGTAGACGAAGGGTTTAACCCTTATCCGGACCAGTGGGCTTTTCTCTCCAGCGTGCGCCGCACGAACCGGCAAGAGGTAGAAGCGATTGTAGGCGACGCACTTCGACGAGGACGAGTGGTCGGTGTGCGCATGGTTGTCACTGAAGAAGATGAAGACGAACCTTGGACAGCTCCACCTTCAAGACGTCATAAAACCCCTCCAGTTACAGGGCCGTTACCGGAAGAGCTTGAGCTTGTATTAGGCAATCAGATTTATGTGGCGAAAGAAGATCTCACTTCAGCGTTACAGAACCTTTTAATTCGTTTGGCAGCTTTTCAGAACCCGGAGTTTTACAAAGCACAGGCAATGCGTTTCCCGACGTTCGATAAACCACGAATCATTAGCTGCTGTGAGGATTTTTCAAAACACATTGGAATTCCTCGTGGCTGCCTAGACGAAGTGTTGGCCTTGTTCCGCTCCTTCAACATAAAACCCAAGATAACTGACCTACGTTTTGCCGGTAGTCAAATCGATGTCCGTTTCAAAGGTACTCTCACGCCAGAACAACAGAAGGCCGCAGAAAGCATGCTGGCCCATGAAACCGGTACAATGGCTGCCACAACTGCCTTTGGTAAAACAGTCGTAGGCTGTTACCTGATAGCCGAACGAGGAGTGAACACCCTTGTTCTGGTTCATCGCAGACAACTGCTCGACCAGTGGATCGCTCGAATACGCGACTTTCTTATGCTTGAAGTC
>CAINUH010000558.1 GCA_903853735.1 uncultured Desulfomonile sp.
CGGTAAATGCAACGAGCGCAGTCGTATAAACTGTGTCAATCAGAACTTGCAAGAACGAGAAAGCCTTGAGGTCGGAAACCTTTGGAACGGCCAGAGCGTACAACAGGCTGAGAACGAATGTATTGCCGAGAATAATGTAGATAGGGGCTGTGGGATCGTAAACAAAAGAGAGACCTGGCGTAAACTGTAGGACAACAGTGAGTAACAGCAGGAAGGAGGTCACAAAAATCCGGATCAGCATGAGCCACTCGACCCGCCTCCTATACTCCGGGCCCTCCCTAGGACCTGGGGGCACGCCACTATGTAAAACCGGTATCAGGAAATTCAAATGGACTCCCTCACTATTTCAAGAGCACCCTGAACAACTGGAGCAGACGATCATTTCCAGCCCGAGGCTTTCCCATGTGTGTCACGTATGATTTCCTTGACGATAATGACTTTACGAGGACACTTATACTTCGACAGGTATTCCTTACAGAATCGAATAATTTCTCTCTCTTCCGGCTTGACACCCTTTTCCGGCACAACCAGAGCATGGATAACCTGGCCTCTCATCAAGTCGTCTACGCCGACCAATGCAACGTCGGCCACGTGGGGGTGCCGGATCAGTATCTCCTCCACCTCTTGGCAATAGACGTTGAATCCAGACGTGATGATAAGATCTTTTTTCAAGCCGGTTAAGGTCAGATAGCCATCTTCGTCCAAACGGCCCAAGTCTCCTGTGTAAAGCCATCCATTGCGGATAACGGTCTTGGTTTCGTTAGGTTTGCCAAAATAACCGAGCATCACGCTTGGACCCTTAACAGCAACCTCTCCATCAACTCCGGAGCCCAATGGTTTTCCTTGCTCGTCATGTATTTCTATGGTGACATCAGGAATTGGTTTTCCGACTGTAGCAGGCTTGTTGGGGATATTGACGTTGTTCCACGATACAACCGGTGACGCCTCCGTGAGGCCATAACCGTGGTAGACGTCTATCCCGTACTTGCCGCAAAACTTTTCATAAATCTCCATTGATAAATGCGCTCCACCACTTATACCGATTTCTAGGCTGGAAAGGTCTAGATCCCTGCAGGCAGGATGGTAGAGAAGTCCGTAATAAACCATTGGCACGAGACCGGTATACGTAATGCGAGCCTTCTGTAGCCAAGGTATGAGCGTGGGGAAATCGACCTTCTCCACGAGAAATACTGTACCTCCTACCTTGAGGGTCCCCAACAAGTTCACGGAGCAGCCGAAGGCATGGAATAGAGGAATCAAAGCCAGTCCACGACTCTCTGGACCCCTATTGCAGACGTCTCTCAAGAGGTTCGAATTGGTATCAAGGTTGTGATGGGTCAGGGTGGCGCCCAGTGCTTTACCCAAGAGCCCGGCCGTAAATATGATCACTGCAGGATCATCCGCCTTAACGTCTACTGCTGTAAATTTTGCGGAGTTACCGTCTTCTACTGCTTGGAACGTAGTCACGCCCTCAGCCGGTTCCGTGCTGATAACGGCCTTCAGATAATCGGATCGTTCGCGGATGCTCTGAATCTTGGGTACTTGATCTCCTTTACACATCACTGCCGTAGGCATACAATCGGCCAAATAATGACTCAACTCATAGGCCGTGGATACCGGATTGAGAGTCACTGCAATGGCGCCGATCCTCATGATCGCAAAATAGGATGCGACAAATTCCGGCCGGTTCCCCATCAGGGTTACCACTCGGTCACCCTTCTGAACTCCTGATCTTACCAGGCCGTTAGAAAGCCTATTTATCGAACTTAACAGGTCTGCGTATGAAACAGAGTTGTTTTCATAAACAAGGGCGGTATGGCCGGGCATATCCGCCGCAAAGCGATCCACTATCTCACTGAGATTCATTCTGACTCCCGCGTGTTATAATCTGAACTTGTACCAGGCTGCGTTCAACTGATTAAATTAGGCTGAAATGTTTTGGTCTCCCGTTAACGACCGATCGTAGGCACGTTTGATCGTTCTATCGGAAAGAAACGTTCTTGGGGAAAAGTCCGTTACATTCTACCACGCCAAGACCCGGACCCCTTGTCTTTCCACAAAATCGGCCCCTGCCGGTTAACTAGTCCGGAGAAACCACGACCAAGGCATACATTTCCCGCCTATTTTCCTTGTGTGAAGGCAAATTGGTGCATATCATATTAGCATTCTGCCGGGGTCGAATCAATTAGCTTTTGCCGTTGTCACTCAAAACCGTTGCACAGCCGTAAGATCATGTGATACAGTCCTAAGCAAGGAATCAAGATGGGGCAAAACATGGGAATAGTAGCCAGGATGATTATTGTTTCAGGTGCGCTGCTGCTGAGTTCCGGGTCATTTTTCCCAGTATTCGCAGAACAGGTCTGGACCAAATGTCACATAACCTGTCGCTGTCTGAATGATAACAGCGTGGGTAATTTCGCTTTCGATATACCCGTGGACCGCTCCCCCGACATAGGTTTCGAAGCGGACCTCACCTGCAAGAGTTACGGCCATCGTGTGTGCTACGATGGGTGCAACGGACTGAAATTCTCTTACACCTACCAAGTTACCAGCCCTTAGAGTGATTGCAAAAATCCTTGTCCGTTTGAGCACGTTAGATGTTGGCTACCATTCCCCTGGATTCCGGCTTTCGCTGGAATGACCAAGAAGGGTGGGGGAATGACAGGAAAAGATGTGGCATCCAGTTTAATAGGGTATGTTTTGCAGCCGCACATCAATCCTGATTCGGTCAAGAATTTCGGCAACTAGTATAGCCTGCGCGGAGCATGGATTCTACTGTGTATCGGAGTCCTTTTTCTTGTCGCCGCGAAAGATCAGGAGCGCTGCTAGCGCCAAGAGAACAGTTCCAATTGCTGTTTCAATAGTTCGGCCGCTCAGGTAAAGCATCACCAAGGACATGGCTGCTATCAACAGGACGAGTACTGCAAACTCGTTGCTCGTGAAAATTTTCCGTAACATAAAGCAGCGACCCTTCGGCGTAAGAAGGAGGGGTAACTTTAATTCTGCGAAAGGTTTCCGGCTATCTTGGCTTTTCTCATAATATTTATGTAACCGGAATAATCAAGATTTCTTAAGATTTCAAGAGCTTGCGCGTAATGGTCATGCGCTAACTGCTCTTTGCCCATTTTCTCGAAAACGCGGGCTCTGTTTACCAGCATGGATGCTGAAGACCGTTCGTAATAGGACAGCGCATCCGAATTACGTTCAGCCTTGTCAAAAGTCCTTCCAATGCCGAATAGTGCCTGAGTTTCACCTAGAGTATCTCCTTCAGCGCGTGCTTTCCAGAGCAATTTGAAAGCATCGAGGATCGCCCGAGCATCGAGACCAAGAGCAGCAGCTATTTTTCTTGATCGCTGTTCCAGATTGCTTACCAGCCTTCGATCGCCGGATTCGGAGACAGCCATGGCTCGAGTGTAGTCTTCCAAAGCTTCGGCAGAATGTCCAAGAATTTCTCTAACAGAGCCTCTCATTTGCAGGGGCCGTTCAATCTGTTTATACAGCAAATGCTTTTCCCTCAGGGCCAGAGCCGCAGAAACACTGTGCAGGGCCTTATCAAAATTACGGCGCTGGACGAATCGCTCCGACAGTCGTTCCAAAACAACTATCATCTGCTGTTCATCATTTTTTTTTCTCAATTCCTTGAGTTCCGCGAGATCTCGTCGCAGGACTTTTTCGTAAGAGTCCTTGTCTCCGGTTTCAAGGATTCCGGGACTACTCTGACTACCGCGCCCGGCAAGCTTCTCGAGTGAACTATGCTTCCCCGCAGGAGAAGACTCCACCCCGGCAATTCTTACCTTGCCGGCGTTGCTATCGCCAGGCTGAGCATTAGCGTCGACGAGCCTCCCCACTTTAGAAAATTCTCCGGCCCCGGTGAATACTCTTTGCCGGGGAGATTGTAACACCGCTCCAGAATTGGATACGGAATTGCGGGCGGGCGGCAATGAGACATCGCTTGGCGAGTCTCTTAAGATCTTTACCGGCTCATTACGGGTCACTCTCACGGATTCGATTTTGTCAACCGATTGAGGCTTTGATTTGTTTGCTATTTCGGGTCGAGGTTCAATTTGATTTTCGTCCAAGGAGGGGGGCTGAGTTTCCCGTCGCGATGGGAAAGCCGCATCTTGCCGGCCTTTAACAGCAGTATGCTGCTTTCCGGGGTTGGATGTTGTTTCGCCGGCTGACGGTTGAGCGTTTTGGTTTGTCGAAGTCGCGTCACTCTGAGTCCGACGATCAACGGGCAGCTTGGTCTTTTCGGGGACCGACCTTCCCTCGGCCATATCCCCTATTGCTACGCCAAGCAGTTGATGGCCCTCTAAGACAGCCCTCTCTCTTGCCTTAGAAAACAACAAAGACGCTTTTTCCTTCCTTCCTGCCTGCTGGTGGAGAACCGCCAGTTCAATGAATGCAAGAATCGCCTGGTCGCCCGCTTTTAGACTTTCAAAGAGCCTTAGAGCTTCCCCAAAATAGGCCTCAGCTCTAACATGATCTCCCATCTTTGAGTGGATACGACCGATTTCCATATCGCTCCACGCTACTGCGAATACATTCTTGTTTCTTCGCTCCAACAGCCGTGTGTCTTCAAATCTCACCAGGGCTTTGGCTTTTTCAGATTTATCCAAAAATTGAAGCCCCTGTCGATAAATTTCCGCTGAAGCAGGTGCGAGCTTTTCCGTGGCTTTTGTCCGACTGACCCTGTCGAGCGCTTCCACTGTGGCCATGGCAGCTTTCTCCGATTCAGGAGCAGTTTTTCTGGGGGCAATCGTCATTTCGGGAAAGGGCTTGGCACGAGCTATCTCTCTGATTTGACCTGGTCTCTTTTCATGTTGCTGACCAAGTCGCGACCCCTCTTCGAAACCAGGCCTCATATTATCTCCGAGACCTGACGAGATTGTAGCGGGAGATGTTTTCGAGCTTGCCGTGTCTTTTTCCAAAGCGGCAATTTTTGTTTCGATGATCTCTTTCGTCTGATTCTCGTTGACGAGCCCACGAGCAAGCTGGTAAGTCTTCAAGGCTCTTTCTTTCTCTCCGGTTTTCTCAAGGGATTCAGCCATGAAAACGAAAGAGCGATAATCAAGTGGCCGATAGGAAAACGCCTTGTCAAAATCCTTTATGGCTGCAAGGTGATCACCCTGCTTGGCGCGGGTCAGCCCTATATTCGTATAAATTTTTGATTGTAAACCGCCGTGCTTCAAGGCTTCTGAAAAATCAAGAATCGCCTTATCATATAAACCCTGCTCCACATAAACCAAACCCCTGTTATTGAGTGCCTGAGTATAGCCCGGCTTTAGTTCAATTGCCTTACTGTAATCGGACAAAGCAGATTCCAGGTTTCCGCATCTCTTGTAAGCGACCCCCCTGTCATTGTAAGAGCGATGGTCATGAGGATTATCTGCAATGGCTTGGGTCAAAAGGTCTACCGCCTTTTGGGCGTCCCCCGCAGTAAGCGCTGAAATGCCGGCCTGATAAGGGTTCAGTTCTTCCCTGCTCGCCGCATATCCCTGCAAGGACACCCCTACTAACAAAAGCGATAGGAGGAAAACCGCCTGCACGCGTTTCATTTGCCTACCCTCTCACCGGACCGTGATTCTAGGTTTAATGGCGACGGCCCGAAATTTAACGGAAGAAGCTGCTGATTGCTCCATTCCAACAAAAAAGTTGATTTCAATGGACTAACCACATTCTTAAAAATGATGCTGTCCGACATGCCACCGGCATGGACTGCAAATCCAATCTTAGCAATACCTGTCCTTCACGGAGTCTTCTTGTCTAAACCGAACTGGCTCAAGACATCCCTGACGAACATGGCTACTTCGTCTATTATTGCAGGATATTTTTCCACAAAAGTGGCGTTCTGGATCGCCTTGTAAAGACTGGGAGCAGATTGACCGCCGGCCTTGGGTTCGGGTTGTGCGGAAGCTGGAACATCGTAACGCTCGTAACCCACGGCCACAGCCGTTGAAGCTCCCACAAAGGAACTGATGAGGAGTACTGCAAGAAGGGTTGCAGCAATTTTCATAATTCAACCTCCATAGATCAATTCAGATAACCAAAGGTAACAGCTTAATTATAGCACGATTCAGACAAATAACAAAGTCTATGCATCTGGTTTAGTCCCAAAATATGTGAAATCACTAATATCGTTTGTAGATAGTCCAGCCAGGGCACGCGGCATGGCTCTCTCGCAACCAAAGGCAAGGCTTGGCTCTCCACACATACCGGCTACCAGCCAAGGTTCGGTCCTTGAGGTGGAAATCGGACACCGTGAATCAGTTTTAAACTATTTTGGCATTTCAAAAAAAAAGACTCTGCAACCTTTGTGAATATCGCGCATCCAAGTAAGTACAAAACGGAGGCTTAAACGTGTGTCACTGAACCAATTGAGAAGGAGCATAGTGGTGAAGAACATAAGAGACATAATGAGGGACGAAAAAGTGGCCAGGATCATTGACTGGGATTTGCACCCTTTTGACGCGGTGACAAGATACTTGGAATGGGGCTCAAACTGGTCACGCGGCCTTAATCATGCCAAGTCCTGTAACGAGGAAAGCGCATATTTCAAGATAAATGCGGTGTCCAAACCGGCAAAACTGGTTCTTGTCAGACAAAGTCATAGTGATTACGAGATATTAACCGACGTAGAAGCGCCCCAGAACTTGATCGATGATTCTGTTGCCTTTTTCGCCTGTAATAATGCCGCATGTGGAATTACTGAAGAATTGAAAACCTGGCTCAAGATGGAAGCGTTTAAGACAATTTGACTAAAGGGGGCCTAAATGGACTGTCACTGTAAGGACCATCTTCCAGGAGAATGGCACTCTCCCGAGAATTGCGATTGCGCAGGACACGAGCATCCGACGTTCACGTTCGTAATAACGAAGGTGATGGAGACAGATCCAGGAGTGAGGACTGTTTTCATTTCCAAGCCTTTCATGGAAAATCTCAAACTGGTGGAAGGAGACCCCGTAGAGATACTGTGCGACCAGAAATGTTTTGTTCAGGCACGTTCACATCCAAATTCATGGATCGACACCCGCATGATTTCCCTGGATAAGGACACGATGGAGGCAGTGGGTTTGCCACTTTTTGGCCAGGTGAAATTGAGAAAGGCGATTTGTTGCGAGACTGAAAGCATTGTCCTTGAAGTCCCCCCTCATACTACCCTGTCACGAATTAAAGTCAGGGGAATGATCGAAAAAATCAGGGGGGCGGTTATCAATGGTCAGGAATATCTGAGATTATGCACTGACCGAGGCGAGGAAATCAGGTTCAGGCTGGTCAGGACGGAGCCTGATGAAGTTTCACGATTGTCGGTGTCTACACGACTAAAACTGGTTGATCAGGAGGGTCAGGACTACATTTCCGTCAGCGATACCACATTCAAGGACGTGGGCGGACTGGCCGAAGCTGTTCGCAAGGTTCGTGAAGTAGTCCAACTGCCTCTCAGACATCCGGAAATTTTTCAACATTTGGGAATCGATCCCCCTCGAGGGGTCCTGCTTCATGGCCCTTCCGGCACGGGTAAGACTCTGATAGCAAGGGCAGTCGCAAACGATACGGGCTGCTACTTCAAGAGTATCATCGGTACCGAAATAATGGATAAGTATTACGGAGAAAGCGAAGCCAAACTTCGTGCCGCATTCGAAGAGGCCGATAAAAGCGCGCCCGCAATCATTTTCATAGATGAAATAGATGCTCTTGCACCGCATAGAAATACCACTGAAGGAGACGTAGAACGCAGGGTCACCGCGCAGCTTCTCGCCCTGATGGATGGCTTGGAAGATAGAGGTTCGATCATTGTTCTTGCCGCAACGAATCTTCCAAACGTGCTTGATTCGGCCCTTAGAAGGCCTGGACGCTTCGACAGGGAAATCTTCATTGGAGTCCCAGACAAGGCAGGTCGCAAAGAAATTCTTGAAATCCATACGCGTGACATGCCTCTTGAGAAAACTAACCTGGACGAACTGGCCGAGAAAACCCATGGGTTTGTGGGAGCGGACCTGAAGGCGTTGTGCCGGGAGGCCTCTTACAAAGCTCTGCAGAGAATTCTGCCCGGCTTGGAGGACACCGAACAGAAACTATCCCAAGACTTCCTCGATGCCATACGTGTTGAAAGTCAGGATTTTGAAGAGGCCTTGAAGGAGATGCGGCCCTCATCCGGCAGGAGCTTTGAAGTTGATCTCACAGGTTGCGGCTGGGCACGTCTAGCCGGCTATTCCTCGGAAATCGATTTCCTGAAGGAGATGATCCTGTGGCCTCTACAAAATGATTCATTTTTGTCAGGTCTGGGAGTGAACCGTCCGGCAGGACTTCTGTTGACCGGCCCGTCAGGTGTAGGAAAGACACTTATGGCCAAGTCGCTGGCAAAGGAGAGCGGCTTCAATGTCATCGAGATACGCGGTCCTGAGTTGCTGTCCAAATATATGGGGGAAAGCGAACGAAACGTGAGGGATGTGTTTCGACAGGCCCGACAAATGGCCCCAACCATATTGATTCTAGATGGAATTGACTCCATGGCATCATCGGGATGGTCCGATTCCACAGTCATGGAAAGAGTCGTAAATCAGCTTGCGATGGAAATGAATGCCGGCAGCGGTGAAAAGCCGATTGTCGTAGTCGCGACCGCCAATCGATCGGCGGATGTTCCAACGACCCTCAAGGCCACAGCCCGATTCGGGTACGAACTAAACCTTAGACCCCCTGTTTTGCCGGATAGGATCCTACTGTTCGACATGTACCTAAGAAAAGACGGAGTGGTATTTACGGGAGATTTTACCTCTGTTGCGCAAGAATCCGAGGGACTCGCGGGAGGAGACATAGAAGAGGTTTGTCGACGAGTCATACTTCAGGCTGCCAGACGCGCTCTGGATACCGGCCCTGATGTAATCGGAAAAGTCCTCGTTTCTGGAGATGATCTGCTCAAGATGCTGGATAGGTTCAGGTTGACGGGAGGGACCAGGAATCCGGGCACCTAGCTGGAGCGCCATAAGTTCAACGTATGGATTCGATTTTTGAAAATGTTCCAAGACATTAATGTTGATTTGTCGGAGCAAAGAGAATGCCCTAATACTCGGACTGATTTCCGTAACCAAATGTGTTTTGTCCTGTCGGCACCCTTATGATAGGATGCAATAGTTTTGAAAATGATCTGCAGGCCTAATTATTTGAAAGGAGCAAAATCATGAGAGAAGAAATCCAGGCAGCCCTGGACATAGTCCGTCCGCAACTCCAAGCTGACGGAGGGGATGCTGAAATTGTTGATGTAACGGCTGACGGGGTTGTGAAGTTAAGACTCAAAGGAGCCTGTGGGGGTTGCCCCATGAGTCAGATGACTCTTAAGATGGGAATCGAGAGAATATTAAAGGAAAAAGTACCCTCGGTAAAAAGTGTGGAAGCCGTGAATTCTTGAGGCGACCAGCGCGATGAGGACTTGTTTCTGTCGCAATCGATAACCGCCATGCCGAATTTCTTGCATGAATGGAATCC
>CAINUH010000559.1 GCA_903853735.1 uncultured Desulfomonile sp.
GCCGCTACTGCTGCGGCAGGTTTGATTTCGGGTGGAGCGACCGGCGCCTTCGGGGCAGGCTTGACAACCACGGGCTCCTCAACTTTTTCCACTGCGGGTTTAGCCGCGGGGGCCTCGGCTGCAACAGGTTTGGAAACCGGTTCCACCTTCTTTTCAGCCGGTTTGGCTGCAGGTGCAGCCTTGGCCGGTTCGGCAGCAGCCTCCGCAGCCAACGACATGTCTACCGCCATGGATTCAAGATCAGTCTCAACCGCAATGTCTGAAACGTATTTACGAATGTGAGCCAACGTTTTTGGATGCCTGAGAATCAAAATGTCCGAGCCTGCCTGTAAAGCGCTCAATGCTGTGATGGCTTCAAGATTGATCCCTCTCGTTCCTGCGTTTCCAAGCTTTGGGTCGTCTTCAGAGCGGAGCTTGGCTTCCTTGGTTTTCCACACTTCTTCAGCAATGTTACTAATAATGGGGTATTGAAGCTTATCATCATTCTGAGTAAGGGCTGCCTGTCGAATTCTCTCCATAATGGAATAGCAGTATTCCATACCATAGCCGACGGAACCGGTAGTAGGGTCAACCAGGATCTTGTCGTTAGGTACGCCGAGGTTTTCCAAAAGAATGTTCAACTGCTTGGCGAGATTGATATCAATCGGTGAATTGGCTGCCACCACGTGCTTATACGCTATTGCGGCAGCGCCGATCTGTTTGTAATTGCCCTCCGTCACTGGGCCGATCACCACATTGAGCCCGCTACACGCCTCAGCTACGGCTTTGAGAACCTCGGTATTCTTTTCTTCGTTAGAAACACCCCACACGATCAGAGGCACATTAATTGCCTCGGCAACCTTCTTGGCCATTTGAGACGCATGGTCGGCAGAAAGATTCTTGCCGTTGGGGTCGGTTCCGGTAAGCCAGAGACATACGATGTCTGCCTTGTATTCGTCAACACACTTCTTGGCCCAAGCTACAGGGTCTCCCAGTACGTCTTTGAAAGGCTCTTTCGCCTCGTCAGCCCATTCCTCAGGTTCTATGTCCAATACTTGAAGCGCTAACTTTGGGGGATTAGGGGTTTTGCCTTCGAAGGAATAGAAGCTGTAGCCGGTTTCACCGCCCACAACCACTTCTGTTCCCGGTTTACCTATCTTGACCTCTCGTATTCTTCCCGAATACTTAACTTTCGGAAGTTCAGCCATATGCCACCTTCTTCAATAGAGTTAATCGATATAAAAATAGCTAAATATCAGCATGATGCGGTATCAGGCCGGATTTTTTCTTTTCTCGCTGCCGAACCCTTCCTTGGAGTAAAAGTATCTCTCCGCGGTCTTAAGGTATCTATTTATCGGATCACTCTGCTCACCGATATTGACGAAGTTAATGTTGGTGCGCCATTGGTAACGGTCTTGATCAGTTCCTGCAATGTAGTCTGACATCAGGATTTTAACCTTTTTGCCGTCAAACCTTTCCTTCTCCTCGTAGTGCTCTCCAGCCATAGGGGAACTCCTCTCTCCAATCGAGATGTGTAGTAAATTAAGGCAGTAACGTGCCAAGGGACTTTCTTTTCCCTGGGATCTGGGATTGCGACGGGTACACAATGCTAATATGTAACAAGATTAATTCCTCTGCAATAATTTTTTTTAATTTCTGAGCAGATAGCATGTTTTTCTAAAACGTGCGCGCAACAAACACCCTCTTTTTCGCTGTTCATTCCATCTATCATTCAACACAGGAATCTAAAAAACTCATCTTATAGCGTGGTTAGAAATAATCATACGACATCGTGACCGGTCACTGGATCCTTGCGCGCCTCAATGTCCAAGGACAAGCACTCAAACACTGCCAATCGGTAAGACCTCACCCCGGAGAATGACAATCGGCACGCTGGCCGACCTCAAGTCAATCTGCTGCACCCTGTTTACACACTTCCAGGTATTTCTCAGTTTCAACAAAACGTTCATCTTCCGACTATTCGAGAGGCAGTCCGTTCAACAACGTATTAGAGCTTAGTGGAGCGCTTTTCAGCGCTAGACAGATAATCCAGCATGTTAAGTGCATTTACCATTGCCTTGGCAGAGGCCACGAGAATGTCCTCGTGAGTCCCCTTTCCCACAGCCAAGTTTCCTTTTTCCTCAAGCCGAATGGTAGCTTCTCCCAACGCATCCGTGCCGCCCGTGACGCTGCTGATCGAGAAACGCAGCAGATTGGGCCTACGTCTGGTCAGCTTAAGTATTGTGTTGTACGTTGCATCCACAGGCCCGTTTCCAAGCTCAGCGCCATGACACTCCTTCCCATTAATCTCCATGCGCACAGTCGCGGTAGGCACGACATCCGACCCGGACATCACGGTTACGCTGAGGAGTTTGTAGGTTTTTGAAATCCGGAGTACTTCTTCGGCGACCAAGGCCTCAATATCTTCATCGAACACGGTTTTCTTGCGATCGGCAAGGTCTTTGAACCGTCTGAAAATCCTATTTATCTCCTCCTCCGTGACGTTGTACCCCAGTTCCCTTACCCTCTCACGGAATGCGTGGCGCCCAGAGTGTTTACCAAGCACCAAAAGAGATCTAGAGATTCCTACTGATTCAGGATGGATGATCTCGTAAGTGCTTCGATCTCTGAGTATCCCATGTTGGTGTATTCCTGACTCGTGCGAGAACGCGTTTGCTCCGACTACGGCCTTATTAGGTGGAACCGAGATGCCGGTGATCGACGTGACCAGACGGCTCGTATGAAAAATCTGCTCCGTTGCTATCCCCGTGTGAAAGCCTAGTGCCTGTTCCCGTGTCTTGAGGATCATGACTATCTCTTCAATGGCCGCGTTTCCGGCTCTCTCTCCAATGCCGTTCACTGTGCACTCGACCTGGCGGGCCCCTGCTCTAAGCGCAGCCAGTGAGTTTGCAACAGCCAAACCCAGGTCGTTGTGGCAATGCACTGACATAATAACATTCTCTATACCCGCAACCTTTGCCCTAATCTTCCGGATGAGTTCAGCCAGTTCTTCGGGGAAGGAATAGCCCACAGTGTCGGGTATGTTGATCGTGCAGGCCCCCTCATCAACGGCCGTCTGAATAACACGGCACAAGAAATCGTGGTCACTGCGAGTTGCGTCTTCGCAAGAAAATTCAACCCAGTCCGAAAAGGAACGCGCCAGCCTTACAGCCTCACCGGTTCTTTGCACAACTTCGTCCCGGGACATACGGAGTTTGGAATTCAAATGAATGTCACTAGTGGCGATAAATGTGTGAATACCAGGCTGGCGGTTTTTTTCCACAGACAGCCATGCGGTTTGGATGTCCTCGGGTACTGCGCGTGCCAAGGCCACTACTCGTGCATGGTTCACTTCTCGCGCAATTCGCTTAACAGATTCTCTATCGCCTTCGGAGCTTGCTGGAAAACCAGCCTCTATGATGTCTACACCTAACTTTTCAAGCTGTCTGGCCAACTGTAGTTTTTCCTGGTGATTCATGGTCGCACCGGGCGATTGCTCACCATCCCGCAGAGTAGTGTCGAAAATCAGCACTCGGTCCGACATTTTGGCCTCCCAGCGATCCAGCAGTCAATAGAAGTCATTGTGGTCTATGCGGGCAACCGCAACCTCTCAACGACCAGCTTTTGGTTTGCCCAAATGGAATGAGTAATTGAGTCATCAAGTCAAATTTACTCGACGAGATCCGGTTCTTACCCGAGTCTGGCTACTGCTGAGTTCGCGGAAATCGAGATTTCAGATTTTCTGATTAGATTCCAAGACGGTAGTTTCAGCTTCGGCAATGCCGGAATCAGCCCCTGTATCCTGGATCATTTTTTTCTTTCGAACGAAAAGGGTTACTGTAAGCACAGGTCCGGAGATTGTGTACGCAGCGCAGAGCAAGAAGGGCACTATATACGGGGACACGGCTATTAGGGCCAGGACGAGAACAAATCCGACAGTAGAACTGAAAGGCTTCTCCTTGACGAGGGTTAAGTCCTTAAAGGCGTGAAACTTCACTCCGCTGACCATCAGGAAAGAAATAATATAAACTAAGACTAATAAAAAGATCCTCAAGTCAGCAGTATCCAAATTCAGCTTGTGACAGAAAAGCACCGTGGTGGCCAACATCGCTGCTGCCGCTGGGATAGGCAGTCCGTTGAATCGCTTAGGGTCGATGACACCGGTTTGAACATTGAATCTGGCTAACCTGAGGGCTCCGCAGGAGACGAACACGAATGCGCTGACCCAACCGATCTGGCCATAAGGCTCCAAGGCCCAAGTGTAGATAAGTATGGCCGGCGCCACGCCAAAAGAAATCACGTCAGCAAGCGAATCCAATTCCAAACCGAACCGCGTCGTAGTCTTTGTCAGACGCGCCACCTTACCATCGATTCCATCAAAAAAACCTGCGCCCAGTATAAGCGCACCCGACAGGACGAATTCACCTTTAATGGAGGCTATTATGCTATAAAAGCTGAGGAAGATACTGGTTAAAGTGAGAAGTGATGGAAGGATGAATATCCCCTGTTTCATCCTGTTAATGTGGATTCTCTGCCTTCGTGGCCTGTTAGGCAATTCTTGACCATCTGAAGGCCGCCCCCTGTCCCTGAAAAAGAGTCTATTTTTTTTCATTCGATTGAACATCTTTTTGTTATTGAATCTGATGATCTGGTGTTATTGGTAATCCCTTCATTTAGTGCGGTCCGCAACTTCTTCATGAACGCAAGAGCAAATCCTCCCATTTCAAGGACGTGGTTACTGTGCGTCTTTGTATTCTGCAATAATGGTTGTGCCTGCCCTGACCTTGGCGCCAACTTTGACCGAAAATGTAAAACTTTTTGGCATGTAAACATCCAGCCTGGAACCGAATCGGATAAGCCCAAATCTATCCCCTCTCCTCACCTCGTCTCCTTCTCTCACCCAACAGGCTATTCGACGTGCAATCATACCAGCGATTTGCACTACTTCCAATCTGCCATGATCTCCATCAATGACGACTGTATTGTGCTCGTTAATCACTGACGCAGAAGGTTTTCGCGCATCCAGGAATTTTCCCCTGGAATAAGCGATCTTAGTCACTGTTCCAGAAACCGGGCAACGGTTCACATGGGTGTTGAAAACAGACATGAATATGCTGATGCGTTTGAGTGAATGTTCAGGTGAGGTTTCAGAACCGACGTTCTCTACCAATTCGACCACAGTACCGTCTGCGGGACACAGCACGATATTATCTTCGTCAGGAGGAAGTCTTTCAGGATTCCTAAAGAACAAGGCCACAGCAACTGCCAACCCAATAAAAAATAAGGAAGTCCATGGGTAATGTAGCCACCATGCAGCAATTGAGATGAGCAACGGCGGAATTATGAATACGAATCCCTCGCGTGCTATAGGTTCGTAATGGCCTGTTTTTGATATCATTAAGGGTTTCCAGACGATTTCTCAGCCAAATATTTAGCCATGTCGATAACTGATCCAGCGACTCATGCTAACGAATTGTCCACACCCTCTGGCGCTTATGATAACTGGGAGCGTCCGCACTTTTTTTCAGTGTTTTTTGCACCGATGAGCAGAGTAGCGACTGTTACCCAGAGCCTTAACTACTGTGTCTCCCGAAGCCTTACGAGAATACGCTCAATCTGATCTCTGCCTTTCAACTTCTTCTTCTGCAGTGTTTTCCGCTCCATATCTTCAGCAGGCGACAAGTAGACTCTCTTCTGGAACGCCTCCAGTTGTTCCTCGAATTCAAGATGTTCCTGCCAGAGCCTCTTCAGTTCAGGATCGTCTCCCTGCCATTTTGCGATGAGATCAAGGTCTCTTTTTTCCATCTGAAAGCCCTTTTTGTCTCATTATTGCATGTATTCTTTTATGTTTATACGTGTTTCGCGCCTTTTTGTCAACACAGGGCGAGGGCAAGCTATCGAGAAGAAACTTTTTCCTTGACCGGAAATTAACCTTTTGGCTATTGGTTGACAAGTTTTAACTTAGTGCGGTTTTTAGAGCAGGACAAGAATACATGAAAATAATGCCAAACAACGACGCGGGAGATGCCATGAAAAGAGTTGTCAATCGCCAACTTGGGGTGCCCGGACAGGCTCGGGGGGTCAAAAAGAAACAGTTCGAGAAATTTCAAGCGGTTGAATTATACTGCCCGAAATGTAAGAGAGCTACCCCGGTAAGGGAGCGGCTCCTGCTCGTATTGCCGGAGGGCGACAAATACGAATATCTCTGCGCTCTCTGCGGGACCACGGTGGGGGACAGAATTGTTAAAGAGGAGCAGAAACCGATCCTCATTGTGTGAATCATCCTTGGTGTACAGGAAGCGTCGAGAGGATGTCAGGAGGTTTCTGTGAGCGATCCTGGGGATTATGTTGAGAAAATGTTTCAAGGTTTGCCGGTCGGCCCGTTCTTGAAAAGATAATACATTCCGGGGATTCCCAACAGGAGGGCCCAGAAGAAGCACAGAACCCTGAATACGAGAGTTGCAGCTATAGCTCTGGCAGGATCCACTCCGAATAACTGCGGTATCTCAATTACCACTGCATCAAA